>DAORIL010000156.1:0-11313 GCA_035438525.1 Pyrinomonadaceae bacterium | reverse complement strand
CTCGAAGTTGATAAAGACGGCAATTCCAAACTGCACGTTACCAGTGGTTTTGTCGCATTAGAGCGTGACGGTCGCGAATCTATCGTTCCGGCTGGTGCAATGGCTATTACGAAAAAAGGGAGAGGAATCGGAACTCCTTATTTTGAAGATGTTTCTGCCCAATTCCAAAAGGCGTTATATAAATTTGATTTTGAAAACGGTGCCGCAAAATCTTTGAAAATACTACTTAACGAAGCTCGCGAAAAAGATGCAATCACACTTTGGCATCTGCTTTCACGCACTAACGGCAAAGACCGCGAAATGGTTTTTGAAACGCTTAACGGTTTAGTTAAATTACCCGAATGCTGCACCAAAGAGGGTATTTTGAAATTAGATAAAAAAATGTTGGAAATGTGGCAGAGAGAAATCGGGATTATTTGGTATTAAATAGCCCGCAATAGCATAAGAAACACAAAAGTTTTTGCTCCTAATTTTTGTGTTTCTTATGGTTTCCAGCAGAATTTGCAACCCTCGCTTGGTAAAGGTTACAAAAGCTTTTTATTTGTAAAGAATTTTACAACTTTTTCAAGGCAATAACCTGCTAATAGCCATTGGATTGAAGAAATAATTAAAAAAGTCGCACTAAAAATATAAAATGCTAAACCGTAAAATTTTATATTTCCCAAAGGCGAAAAGATGAGTCCACTAAGCAAAAACGTTGGTAAATCAAGATAAAATAATATTCTGTAATAAAGCGGTTCATCAAAAAATTTATATGCCAGCCCACCGCCTTCTTGATAAGGTTTAAAGAGAAAAATCGCTGCTATTGCAATGAAATGCGTCACTACGAAGATTTGTGCCAATCTGGATCTTAATAATTTTTTACAGAAGTTAATGAAAGGCATTGTGTTTTTTCCTTAACATAATAACATCATCCAAAATCAGCCTGACAATCAAAAACCAAACGACTCATGTTGCAGGAACAAAAAAAGCCGCATCTGGATGATGAAAGTGTGGGAAATTCGCTTTAACCGCCAAGTCGAAATTTTAGCTAAATCAAATGAATCAATAAACCGTCCCGCAATTTCGGCTCAAACCAGGTTGATTTCGGAGGCATAATTTCGTTAGCGTCCGAAACATTCAAAAGATCGTCAATTGTGGTCGCAAACATCGAAAAAGCAACTTTCCATTTGCCCGCATCCACTAATTTTTCGAGTTCTCCCGTTCCGCGAATTCCGCCGACAAAATCAATTCGTTTATCGGTTCGGACATCTTCAATTCCTAAAATCGGATGCAAAACGTAATTTTCCAAAACGCTGACATCCAAACCTTCAATGACGGAGTTTGGCACAGTAAAATTTGGTTTTAAGCCGAACCATTTTCCGTCCAGATACATCGAAAAAGTTCCCCGAGCAGTTGGACTTGGATCAGCATTTTCCGTTATTTCAAAACTTTCGCCGAGTTTGGCTAAAAATTCTTCATTAGTTAATCCGTTCAAATCTTTAATTACGCGATTATAGGGCAAAATTTTAAGTTCTTCGGCAGGAAAAAGAGCGGCGATGACGAAATTATATTCTTCTTCGCCTGTATGATTTGCGTTGCGCACACGCATTTCTGCCCGTGCGCGAGAACTGCTTGCCGCGCGATGATGTCCATCAGCAATATAAATTGCCGGAACTTTTTCAAAGGCTTTAACTAACGAATCTGTTTCTGAAATTTTCCAGATCGTATTGCGAATCGAGTTTTTATTAACATCTTCAGCTGAAAAATTATAAAGCGGTTCTGTTTTTATTACTTCTTTAACCAAAGTGTTTATTTCATCTGTTCCGCGATAACAAAGGAAAATCAAACCTGTTTGGGCTTCGAGTTCGATCATATGCCGGGTGCGGTCATTCTCTTTATCCGGGCGGGTTTTTTCGTGTTTTTTGATTAAATCGTTGTCGTATTCGTCAATCGAACAGCAAGTAACAATGCTGGTTTGAATTTGTTCGCCCATTTGTAGTTGATAGACATACAAACTCGGTTCATTCTCAATCTTTAAAATTCCATCCGTTTGCAGCTTTTCAAAGTTTTCTTTTGCTTTTCGATAAACTGCATCTGAATAAGGATTTACATCATCAGCTAAATCAATTTCCGAACGCGAAACGTGCAAGAAACTATACGGATTATCTTTGACAATCTGACGGGCTTCGTCCCGATTAAGAACGTCATACGGAACGCTGGAAACATCTTTGGCTAAATTGATTTGCGGACGCAAGGCGCGAAACGGTTTAATTTTTGACATATAAAATATTGATTAGAAATAAAGTCAGAAGATATTTTTAACGCAAAGATGCGAAGTTCGCAAAGACGCAAAGTTTTTTTATATTATTTCTCAGATTCTTCAGTTAAATCCCCTTAAAATTCTGATTAACCATCTCGGTAGATTATGTAACCATTTCGGGCATTAGAAAAACGATTTCGTTTTTTGTAAAAGAAAACACCACTCCTTATATTCCAGTAACATCTTTACTTTCTACACTTACAACTCCATAAAACTTTCCCAACCATCTTTGGCACAGACTTTGCCTTTAAGCTGGACAGAGGCAACGCAACGTGCCGAGCAAAAAATGCCCCAGGTCGTCGGTTGTTCTATTAAGTTTAAGTTAGGAGACAAAGAAAATGAATAGAATTAAAAATTTAGTATCAGTTTTTGCTTTTTCACTTTTGGTAATGAGTTTGCCGGTCGTAGCTTCTGCCCAATGGGGCGGTAACAATCGTAATAACGGCGGTTATGGTAACGGCGGTTATGGTAACGGCGGTTATGGTAACGGCGGTTATTACAGCAATGAACAGCTAAAAAGCACCGTCAAACGATTAAAGAATGATAGTAAAGATTTAGCCAAATTTATTGACCGTGATCTTGATAGAAGTCGTTACAATGGCAGCCGTCGCGAAGATAATATCAATCAAATAGCCAACGATTTCAAACGTGCCGCTGATCGCTTAGAAAGTAGATTTGATAGCCGTGATCTTTATAAATCACAAAGCGAAGCACAACAAGTTTTGAATATTGGTAATCAACTTGACCGGGCAATCAGTCGCTCCAGATTAAGCTATGATATTCAAAATTACTGGAACAATATTGAGCGTCAATTAAATGAAATTTCAAACGCTTATCGTTATAACAATAATAACAATCGCGGACGTGGAAATAACCGAAACAACGGCGGTTGGGGAGATTGGAGAAACAAATTTCCTTTCTAAACAAATTGATTTGACGCGACCACTAAACTAAAACAGCCCTTCCGACCTAAATCCGGTCGCGTTTAGCCAAAGAGCCTGAGCCTAAAAAACTCAGGCTTTTTGGTTTTGTTTGAAATTGATTTAAGATTAACCAATGACGGGAATTCTCTATCTGGTTGCAACACCTATCGGAAATCTTTCTGATATAACTTTTCGGGCGATTGAAACGCTAAAATCGGTTGACATGATTGCTTGCGAAGACACGCGCCACACCCGAAAAATTTTGACGCATTACCAAATTTCAAAAAAACTAATCAGTTATCATGAACATAATGAAACTGAACGATCCGAAGAGTTAACCAAATATTTATTGGACGGAAAAAATATTGCGATCGTTTCGGACGCGGGAACGCCAGCGATTTGTGATCCAAGTTTTAAGATCACCCAAAAGGCTAAAGAATTTGGAATCAAAATAACTCCTATTCCAGGTGCGGTAGCTTTTGTTAGTGCTTTGATCGTTTCGGGATTTCCAACCGATTCGATCTTTTTCGGCGGTTTTCTGCCTGCCAAAAAAGGTGAACGCCAAAATCGTTTGCGCGAAGTCAAAAATATGCCGGCGACGATTTGTTTTTACGAAACTCCACATCGTTTGGCTAAAAGTTTGCTTGATTGTTTAGAAATCTTAGGCAATCGAAAAACCTCTATCGTCCGCGAATTGACAAAAATTCACGAACAAATCATTGACGGAAGTTTAGCCGATCTGGCTGAACAAAATTTGCAGCTAAAAGGCGAAATTGTTTTAGTTTTTGACCGTCATGAAATTGTTGATTCTAATTCAGATAATAAACCATCAATGTTTGAGAGATTTGCTGAATTGGAAAAAGAGTTAGAGCGAAAAGCTGCGCTCAAAAAAGTAGCCAAAGAATTCGGTTTGAGTAAATCGGAAGCCTATCGAATTTTGATGTTGGAAAAATCATAATTTTCCTCTCAAGATTGAAACTTTTTCAATTTTTTTGCGTCTTATCAATTAGTAGTAACCAAATAGCCCCTAAATGACGAAATTCCCCTTAACGACAACTGCTCCGTCATTTGCGGTTTAATTCTATTTTAAAATCAAAAGGAGTTTTGCGATGTTAAGGAAATTAGCCTTTTCTTTCTTAGCGTTTGCTTTGTTTTTGCCAATGATAGCTTTAGGACAAAGCCAAACGAGTTTGCCGCCGATCAAACACGAAGAATACCAGCTTAAAAATGGTCTGCGGGTGATCTTGCATCAGGATAAATCAACCCCTGTTGTCGCAGTTAATCTGTGGTATCACGTCGGTTCAAAAAATGAAACGCCGGGCAGAACGGGGTTCGCACATTTGTTTGAACATATGATGTTTCAAGGTTCAAAAAACTATGTTGACGGATGGCGGGCAATTGACGAATTGGGTGGTAATAATAATGCGACCACTGATCAGGACCGCACTTATTATTACGAAGTCGTGCCGTCAAATTTTTTAGAGCGCACGCTTTATATGGAAGCAGACCGAATGACAGGATTACTGGAAGCGATGTCGCAGGAAAAACTTAATAACCAGCGCGATGTGGTTAAAAATGAGCGTCGTCAACGAATTGATAATCAACCATATGGAAGTTCTTTCGAGGGAATCGGAGAAATTATGTATCCCGAAGGGCATCCTTATCATTGGTCGGTGATTGGTTCAATGGCAGATCTTTCTGCCGCTTCCTTGGATGATGTCAAATCATTTTTCCGCACTTATTACGTGCCGAATAATGCTGTTTTGGTTTTGGCAGGTGACTTTGATGAAAAACAGACCAAATCCTGGATTGAAAAATATTTCGGTTCGATTGCCAAAGGAGCGGATATTAATCGCCCGACCCCGCCAATGCCGAAATTAAATGGCGAAATTAGAAAAACCATCGAAGAGCCTGTTCCACTACCGCGTCTGTATATGGTTTGGCACACGACTCCTGCCTACGCACCTGACGAAGCCGCAATCGATATGCTCAGTTCGATTCTTTCAACCGGTAGAGGCTCTAGAATGCAAAGCACTCTGGTTTATGGCAAAGAAATTGTCCAGAACATTTTTACGAGTAATGGGACGAGTGAAATCGGTGGTCAATTCCAGATAACAGCCACTGCTAAGCCGGGAAAAACGCTGGAAGAAATTGAAAAAGAAGTTAATGCCCAAATTGAACAAATCAAAAAAGAACCACCGACGGCTGAAGAAATGACCCGTGCGCTAAATATCCGCGAAGCAAATGCCATTTTTGGAATGCAAACCGTTCTGGGAAAAGGCAGTCAATTAAGCAGCTATGCCGGATATTTGGGCAAACCTGATTATTTTCAAGCCAACATTGACCGTTACCGCAAAGTAACTCCGGCAGATGTCCAAAGAGTTGCCAATCAATATCTGAACGGCAATCGTTTGGTTATCAGCTATCTTCCGGGTAAAGCTGCCGTGCCGAAATCAAATCCCGATACTGATAAACCGACTTCAACCGAATCAAAGAAAAAAGATAAAGAACTAATTGCAAAACAGGATGCAGCTTTACCGAAAGCTGGACCTGACCCTAAATTTACTCTGCCTTCAATCGAAAAGACAAAACTTTCCAATGGATTAAATGTCTGGTTGGTCAAACAAAATGAATTGCCGATTGTTTCAATGAATTTAGTTATCAATGCCGGCGGAATGTTGGAATCGGCTGACAAATCCGGCGTAGCAGTGATGACTGCAGGAATGCTCAATCAAGGGACAAAAACCCGTTCGGCACTAGATATTGCCAATCAATTACAGTCAATCGGTTCATCAGTCTTTGCGGGCGCAGGTTGGGATTCAACAACCATCAGTATGCAAACTTTGACCAAAAATCTCGACCAGACTTTGGATGTTTATTCTGATGTAATTCTTAATCCGGCTTTTCCGTCAACCGAATTGGAATCCATTCGTCGCCGAACTTTGGTTGGATTTTTACAACTTAAATCAAATCCATCTGCAGTTGCCAGCGTGGTTTATGACAAGGTTTTGTATGGAAATCAGCCGTATGGTCGGCAGCTTGGGGGTGACGAAAAGAGCATTAAAGCTATGACCAAAGATGATCTGGCAAATTTTTATAATGCTAATTATCATCCGAACAATGCTACTTTGATTGTAGTTGGCGATGTTGACAGCAAAACAATTTTACCGAAACTAGAAAAATCTTTTGCAAATTGGAAAGCCGGTAACGGATCGCACGGTGCAACTGATCCTAATCAAACAATGATGGCTAAACCTGGCATTTATTTAGTTGATAAACCGGGCGCAGTTCAATCTTCGGTGACAATCGGTCAAGTTGGTGTAGCCCGCAACAATCCTGATTACTATGCAATTCAAGTAATGAATTCCATTTTGGGTGGTGGCAGTTCAGCCCGTATTTATATGAATCTGCGCGAGGATAAGGGTTACACTTATGGAGCCTACAGCGGATTTTCATATCGTCGCGGTCCCGGACCGTTTTCTGCTTCGGGCGAAATCCAGACAGGTTCAACCAAAGAAGCTATTCAGGAATTTATCAAAGAAATAAATGGTATTCGCGGAGCAATTCCTGTCACCGCTCAAGAATTAGAGGTTAATAAACAAAATATTATTCGCCGTTATCCGAGCGGATTTGAAACAGTCGGGCAAATTTCCGGTCAACTTTCAAATTTGGTAGTTTACGGTTTACCTGACACCTATTTCAACGAATATATTTCCAAAGTCGGCGCAGTTACGCTTCAAGATGTTACTCGTGTCGCGAATAAATATCTTGATCCGGCAAAAATGGCGATCATTGTTGTTGGTGATAGAAAAGTCGTTGAGCCGAAACTCAAGGAACTTGGATTATCAATCAATATTCTTGATGCTGATGGTAATGCTTTAGCTGAATAGTTTTTCCCATAAAAATAAATTGAGACTGTCTGAATTTTCACTATTCGGGCAGTCTTTTTTTATTTCAAATCAAAATGTAACAATTTTTTAACTCTGATGTAACATTTTATTGCTACTCTGTTTCTCCAAAATCAAACTTATCTGATTTAAGCCTTTTTTTAGTTTATCCAATCGGGAAGCTGAGGAAATTTACCCGACCATGGCGGAAATTTTTCGGTTTCTGAGTAAATTAAACGGCTCGGGTAAATCAGAATCTTATTTAACCTCTGTAACTGCAATATTTAAGTCTTTGCGCAATTATGGCTAAAGAATTGCAGATAATTATTTTAGACTTTTGAATTAGGTAGTTTTAAGGAGAATTTCAAATTATATGGCATCAACATCAGAAATTACGATTTCGTTGAACCGAACTTTTACTAACACAGACGAACGGGCAGTTAAATATCTTATGTCGCAATGGCTTGTCTATGATGTAAAAATTAACCGCCATTATTCGAGCGCCGAAATAAAACTTTTTCACACTGTTGGAGCAAAATCCGATTTGGTTAAAGAATTGGCAGAACTTTTCCCTAATGAAAATATGATTGGAATGTGAAAATAACTGAAAGTGGATAGTGAATAGTGGATAATTAAATTTGATTTCAATAAACTTTCCACTTTCCACTCTAAATTTTCTACTTTAAAGAGTTTTTGTGCTTTTTTGCAGTTATTTTATCGTAAATGCCATTTTAGAAAACTGACGATTTTATAACCGTCGATAAATTTCCAAGGCGATTCTCCGAGCGTGTAATGTCCGCAAGGAAGCGTAGTTTTGCTGTGCTTAATTTTATGTTCGCGGAGAGACTTAATCGTATTCCGCGAAAGCTCGACCGGAAAACTCAAATCATAAAGAGTATAAATATATTTTTGTGAACGTGGTTTTTGCGCGGCAAGCTTTGTCATATAACTCGCCGGCGAAATCTGCGACCAATATTCGCGCAATTCTTCTAAGCTGATCTCTTTTTCCAAACTTTCCCGGACGTGATGAGTCGTTAATCCTTTCCAAACAACATCCGCCACATAATTTGAAACATGATTAAAAACTGCACCGTCAATTTGTAATTCGTGGACAAAGGCCAAAAAACCGATGCACGAACCAACACTCGTTCCCACTAATCCGATCTTTTCATAGCCTTGTTTTTTCAACCATTGAACCGAGGCTTTGGTATCCAGCACCGCCTGTTTAATACTCTGCAAGGTCAAACCGATATTAGGGGCTACCAGATAATCTGCACGTTCCATTTGCGGTGGTCTCCGTTCTTCGTGATAGGGCAAAGTCAAACGAAAGGCGGAAACTCCAACTTTATTAAAGAGGCGAGCCAGCGCAAAATAAGTTTCGGGTTTAGCGTTCCAATGGGGCAAGATCACCACCGCCGATCTTTTATTTTTCTCGTAAGGAAAAAATTTGGCGCGAACCACATTATTTTCGGCTGAATTTGTCAAAACCGCACTTTGCCAGGTTAAATCGTTGCCTCGCACATCAAAATCAATTGCCTCTGTCAACGCAAAAAACTTATCACTTTCGGCAACCGTATTTTTTGCCAGTTCGCTAAAAAATTGGCGCGGATTTTCAGTGTTATTATTTTCTGAAACAAATTCAGTTCCCCATTCAAAAGGGCGCACAATCCGATTATTATCCTGACTGATAAAATAACGTTCACGGTTGTGCATATATCGTTTGAGCATAAACTTCTATCGTAAGAAAAACGGAGCAAGTCTGCAACTTCGTAGTTTTTTAGTTTAGGAGGTTTAGGAAGTCAGGGAAGGAAGAAAATGTTTTTGCTTCCTAAACTTTCTCAACCACCTCACTTGTCAGCGTTGGAGTTTGAAAACTGGCTTTTGAAGCAGGAACGCCTGCTGTCATCTGCAAAGCGATAATCATTTGGCGACCTTCATCGCGGTATTTCGGCATTCGTAATCTGAAAATCAAAGCTCCGAACAGGCAAACTCCGCCACCTAGTGCAACTGTCAAAGGTGCGCCTATCATTCCCGCTAAGGTTCCCGCCCAAAGTGCCCCGAGTGGTGCCATTCCCATAAACATCATCGAATAAACACTCATCACACGCCCGCGAAGCTCATCAGGAACCATCGCCTGAATTAGAGTATTTGACGAAGACATTTGCAGCATCATCGAAAATCCAACCGGAATTAGCAAAATCAAGGAAAGCCAAAAATTGGTGGAAAATGAAAATAAAATCAGACTGATTCCCAATCCGGCAGAGGCATAAGATACCCAACGTCCAAGACCAAAAACTTCTGTCCGCGAAGCTAAAATCAAAGCCGCAGCCAAAGCCCCAAGTCCACTTGCTCCCATCAAATAGCCAAGCGTATCCGAACCGCCGCCCAAAATTTTATCTGCAAAAATCGGCATCAAAACGGCATACGGCATACCCATTAAACTTATTAAACCCAACAATAAAAGTAATCCGCGAATTGGTGCGGTTTTGGCAACGAACGAAAAACCTTCGGCAATATTTGAAAATGTCGAGCCTTTTCTTTCACGAATTACCGGCGTAATTTTCATCAATAAAATTCCGGCAATAACCGCAATATAACTAACTGCATTTCCAAAAAAACACCAGCCTTCGCCAACTAACGCTACTAAAATTCCGGCAATTGCGGGACCCACAATTCGCGCACCATTGAACATCGAAGAATTGAGCGCAATCGCATTCAGCAGATCTTCTTTGGCAACCATATCCGAAACAAAAGCCTGTCGTGTCGGAATATCAAACGCATTGGCTAAGCCAAAACAAGTCGCAAAAATAAAAAGATGCCAGACCTGAATCGTGCCCGTCAAAGTCAAAATCGCCATCACTAAAGCCGTAATCATCGCCGCACTTTGAGTAATGACCAAAATCTTTTGCCGATTATGGCGATCTGCAAAAGCTCCACCTAAAGGGGCCAGCAAAAAAACGGGAATCTGTGACGCAAAACCTATTAGACCCAGCGATAAAACCGAACCTGTCAAACGATAAACCAGCCAACTATGCGCAACTGATTGCATCCAAGTTCCCGTCAGCGAAATAAATTGTCCGGCAAAAAATAATTGAAAATTGCGATGCTGTAATGCGCGAAAAGTATTAGGAACTTTTTTTTTGGCTAAGTTTCCGTTTTCCTCGTTGTTTGGCTGAGATTGTGCGTCGGCTGTCTCTTTCATAAATTTTGCCCGATACATTTTAGCTAAACATTCTCGAATAAATTATGCAAATTTTGAGCAAAAAAGTTTTTCATTTCACTTGACAAGTTAATTCAAAATCCATAATCTAAGGATTCGTCTTTTTTACGAAAGACGTTTTTCCGCAGTAGCTCAATGGCAGAGCATTCGGCTGTTAACCGAAGGGTTGTAGGTTCGAGTCCTACCTGCGGAGTCGAAGTTAAAAAATAAATTGGACAAATAAAAGATTTACGGAAAAGTAAATTAAAAGAATGTCCCAACAAAGTTAAAGGCAAGTTTCCAGCTTGCCTTTTTTGTTTTGTCCGAGAAAATAATTTTGCTTAAAACTATCACTAAAATCAGCTTTTTGAGATAAAATTTACAAACTAAAGCTAGTTGTGAATAAAATGTAATTCACCGTTAATTTTATAGTAATGTTCGTTTTAAACTCGGTTAAAACCCCAGTCCTACCATCGAAAAGCGGAGAAATAAGAACCTTTTGAATTACTTGTAAAACTATATCTCGCCCTTCAGGAAAGATCGGGAATTCTTTTGGAAAAATTGATTCGGAATCCAAGGCAAAAAATTATTAATCCGTATAACTAGAATATCTAATTAAAGAGTCAAAATTAAAGCGTCAAAAATATTGACTTACACTTTATTCAGGTATATAAATTGATTGCTTAGTCTAATTCAACTCATCGCACCAAGGGCAGTATCTTTGTCTTGACCTATGTTTACTCAGTAAGGATTTTCTCATGCAAAATTCTGATAATTATCAGACCGAAGAAACGATCCATGAGAGTCAGACCAGACTATCAGGGATTGTTGAATCAGCAATGGATGCCATCATTACAATTGATAGTAATCAATGCATTCTATTATTTAATCGAGCTGCCGAAAAAATGTTTCTCTGCACCACTGAGGAGGCAATCGGAAAATCTCTGGAACAATTTATTCCTGAGCGTTTTCGCTCCATTCATTTATCCCATATTCAATCAT
>DAORIL010000155.1:0-11398 GCA_035438525.1 Pyrinomonadaceae bacterium | reverse complement strand
AGCTTGAACTTGAAAAATTCAAAGAGAACGGTCTGGCGGTCGATCTGAGCCTTTCAGCCAAAGAAAGATTGCTGCAAGCCTTGTTGGGTTTGACTGCCGGTGAGATCAGCAATGTTATTGCCAAAGCGGTGATCAGCTCGCGGGGTCTCAATGATGATTCGATCAAAGTCATTTTGGAAGAAAAGAAAAACGTCATTCGCGGCAGCGGTTCTTTGACTTATGTTCATCCTGAACCCGCGACAAACTTAGGCGGTTACAAGCAGTTACGGGCTATTTTAGAGCGGGCGGCTCACACTTTCTCTCCAGCGGCTAAGGCGCGGCAGGTCGAGCCGTGTAAAGGAATTCTGCTGGTCGGACTGCCCGGCTGCGGCAAAGATCTGTGTAAACGGGTGGCTTCCAGCATCACCAATCGAGCCCTCCTCGACCTTGATTTCGGTTCGATCATGGGCGAAGGCGGAGGTGTCATCGGCTCGTCGGCAATGAGCATCAAACGCGCTCTTTCGATTGCCGGGACGATCAAAGGCATTTTGGGCATCTCGGAATTTGAAAAGGCGGTTTCGGGCATGAAATCGTCGAACAAAACCGATGGCGGGGAAACTGCACGAACGATCTCTTATCTCTTGAACTGGATGCAGGACAATAAAGATGTCCTGGTTTTTGCCACTGCCAATGATGTTCGTGAGTTGGAGAGCGAGCAATTCCGTATTGGTCGATTTTCCTATATTCATTTTGTGGATCTTCCCACTGATGAAGACCGGCAGGAAATATTCAAAGTTCATTTGACCAAGCGTTTATTGAACCCCGATCATTTCGATCTGGAAAAGCTCGTCGAAAAATCAAAAGACTTTTCCGGTGCTGAGATTGAAGGTGCGGTCAAAGACGGAGTTCTGGAAGCTTTTATTGACGGTGACCGCGAAGCCTCCACGCGTGATATTGTTCAAGCCATTGAAAGCATCACCCCGACTGCCCAAATGATGAGCGAGAAGATTGAAGAGATCCGCAAATGGGCACGAAATAATATCAAAGGTGTTAGTGCTGCAAACAACAATTCTGCCTTATCCGCAAATCATGCCCGTGCCATCGAAATTTAAGTTAAAAATCAAATAATTTGGAGAAAATTATGAGTAAATATATGTCATTTGACGCGGAAGCCTTTCCCAATCGTGAATTGTTGGTCGAGGCATTAAAAGAAATAGGTTTTGAAAATGTAACGGTGGGAACTGACCTGTTGCTGCAAGGCTATGATAAACGTGACCAAAGGTTGGCGGATGTTGTAATTCGGCGCGAGTCGGTCAAATCACACCGGATGCTGGGTGACATCGGTTTTCAGAAATCTGCCAAAGGTTATGCCCTGGTGGTTGATGATATGGATCTGGATTACCGCCTTGGTCGTGATTTCATCAAGCGCCTGCAAACCCAATACACGGAAGCGACCGCCCGCCGAATGGCGAAAAAACTCGGCGGCACGCTGGTGAAAGAAACCGTCGGAAAGACCGTCAAGATCAGAGTCAGATTTTAGGAGGAGTCAAACAAAAATGCCTGAAATAGAAT
This sequence comes from Pyrinomonadaceae bacterium, assembly GCA_035438525.1. Classification (GTDB taxonomy): domain Bacteria; phylum Acidobacteriota; class Blastocatellia; order Pyrinomonadales; family Pyrinomonadaceae; genus JAIBCC01. The sequence goes on along the minus strand of DAORIL010000155.1, from coordinate 9,847 downwards.
TTAGAATCGATACCGAAACAGGGAAGTGTGAAACCGAGATCAAAGGCATCAAAGGTGCGGCGTGCGAAAAAACAGCTAAGGAATTAAAAGCCTTAATGGGAAATCCGATTGTTGATAAAAAGACCAAAGATTTTTTTGTTCAAACGGAAGTAAAGCGGCAGGTCAAAAGCAAGTAATGGCGGAAATTATTTTCGTGATTGAGCCGGATACAGGACGGATCACCATCGAATCTTCAAATGCCACGGGAGCAGTAGAGAGAGAACTTCATAAAGATTTGGGACTGGGGACAGCTCTCAATTGTGCCCGTCCCAACCTTGAAACTGAGCCAAAAATTCCATTGCCAATTGTTGCTCAATCTCAAACGTCCCGCCTTGACCAAATCTATTTGTACCGAATTTATCATTATTCGACCGTTGATGGCCCCGGACGGCGGAGTGTCATTCAAGTCGCCGGATGCTCAATTCGGTGTCCGGGGTGTTATGTGCCCGAAACCCACGAACGCACCAACGGGAAACTGATTTTGATCGATGACATTGTCAGCGAGGTCGAGAAAAGAAGCGGCGAGCATGATGGGGTAACGATTCTTGGCGGTGAGCCGTTCGACCAATTGGAACACTTGGAGATCTTAGTCAATAGTTTGAAATCAAAAGGCTTTCATTTAGTGATTTACACCGGTTTTACGCTGGAAAGCTTAGTGGCTCGAAAGTCAGAAAGTGTTCAGCGGATTCTGGCAAAAACCGATTTACTGATTGATGGACCGTTTGACCGCACTTTGACTCAAAATGCCGGTGAGTATCGCGGCTCAGCCAATCAAAGGCTGATCTTTTATCCGATTTTAAGGCGAAAATCATGAATAACAACATCCCCAAAAAGCAAAATTCCAAACCTGAAGGAAAGTTTTCTGACGCGGAAATTATCGAAGCGTTGGAAACCTGTCTGGGGGAAGGCTGGGCACCAACAAGATGCCCGGAAGGCTGCCGGGTCGAACCGGATGGTCTTTGTTCACACGGTTTTGAGAGTGTTTTGTTGGAAAACGATTTGATCTAATCAGGGAAAAGGAATTAAGAATATGGAAGCAATCATTCACGCGAGGCAACTAAAAGAGCAAGTCGGAGCTTTGCAGGGCATTTTTGCCAAAAAGGAAACGATTCCGGTATTGGGAAAGATCAAAATTGATGCCAATCCAAACGGTTCGTTCGTCATGACGGCGACTGATCTGGATATATCGCTGATCATTGAGCAGGAAGTCGATATTCTCGAAAGCGGCTCAATCTGTCTATCGGGCAAAAAGCTGGGAGAGATCACCGGGAATCTGCCCAATGAGCCGGTTCACTTGAAGCTTGATAAGGACGGCGCTAGGGTGGAATTTCGCGCCGGACGTTTCAAAAGTAAATTGAGTGGAACGGACAGCGAACAATTCCCGGAGGTTCCTCGCGTTTCATCGGAAGCCGTCAGAATTCCTGCCACTATTCTTTATGAAGGATTGCGGCGGACGATTTTTGCCGTGACTGAAGACAGTAAGCGGTTTACGATGCGCGGAATTCTGATGATTTTGGATAATTCCGGCTTGAAGATGGTCAGCACCGACGGGCATCGGTTGAGTTGTTTTCAGACACCAACAGCACCTCTTAGTCAAAATATCTCTTGCCTGATTCCGATTAAAGCTGCGCGGGAGTTGAAAAACTTACTGGCAGGCGAGATCAGAACAAATCAGAAAGTCGAAGTCAAAATTAAAAAAGGCAGTCAGTTGGAATTTGAAATTTCAAACAAACAGATGACTGCGCGGGAAGTGACGGGAGATTTTCCGAACTGGGAAATGGTCATTCCGAAAAGTTTCGAATATTTTGCAGAAATTAAAGCGACTGAGCTCAAAGAGGCTTTGAACCGCGTCGGTGTCATGGCGGAGGATTCGCACCGGCGAATTGATTTTGTTTTTACCAAAAATAAATTGCTGCTCAAATCCGAATCGGCGGAAACGGGATTTTCGGCGGAAGAAATAAGCTGTATATTTCAAAAGTTGGGTAATGCCAACTATGAGGCGGAAGAGATCAAGGGAGAATGGAAAATCGCTTTTAATACGAAATACTTAATGGATTTTCTCGCTCTCCTCAATGCAAAGCAAAGCGAATCTAGGGTAATCTGGAAATTCGGGACGAATGATTCACAATCTCTCTTAAGTTTTGAAGGTGAAGAGCGTTTATTCTCATATGTCCTGGTTCCGCTAAAGTAAAATTTGTTTCGATGGCGCATCTGATTGAAATTATCAGAAATCCCCAATAATCAAGTTCGGTCCTTCTTAACTTGATTGATTATTGAGAATCGGAGTTATTGGTAGCTTTCCTCCAGAAAAATAGAAAAATTTTTGGTGAATTTCCGGAGACATCATTTTTAAAATCCAGTATAGGAGTGTAATTGAACAAGTTATGTTTTTACAGTTGGGGGCTAAAAATAATATTAAGATGTGTTAAGTATGATTTATTCGGCTCAATTAATTTCTAAATTTCGTCGAGACACAAGATTAATTGTATTTGATTAATAAGAAGGATTAAAAAGAATAGGACGCAATTTTTCCCTGTAAACTCTTTTTAATGAATTATTTGTCGAATTGTTCGCGGAGTCAGTCCTCTATATTTTCCTAAATATCCGATTTTGACGGAGTCAAACCTCTATATTTGTAGTTTTCACGGAGTCAAACCTCCATATTGTGCAGCCATGGCGGAGTCAAACCTCTATATGGCGGAGTCAAACCTCTATATTTGCCTGTGGAAAACTCATTTTTAAACTTATTGGATAGATGTTAATTTCCTTCACGGAGTCAAACCTCTATATTAACGGAGTCAAACCTCTATGTTATTCTGATTTCGCGGAGTCAAACCTCTAGATATCTTTGATCTATTATCGAAAATTTAAGATAACATGATGAGATAACTGCCGGAGTCAAACCTCTATATTAAAATAGAAAGTAACGGAGTCAAACCTCCATATTTCGTCCAGGATTCACGGAGTCAAACCACTAAATTACTTAGATAACTTATGGAGTCAGTCCTCAATCAGGACTAAAGGTTCACGGAGTCAAACCTACATATTTGAGCTGTTTTGTGACAGTGCGAGCTCAACTTTTCCCTGTCGTTTATTCGCGTCAATAACTCTACCGGAAAAATGCGGATGCGGTGTAATAATGATCTTGGCATCGACGAGCTTATTTCGGTGCGTGGGATCAAGAAATTTTTCGACCGTGTAGTTAAGAATGATTGCTTTTTCCTTCATTTCATTGAGAGCATTTTCAACATCACGTAAATTTTGTGAGATCCAAGCATATGCCGTTAAGCCGAAATCTCGGATTATAGTGGAAAGTTTTATTTCGTATCTGGTAGTCAAACTAGCTTGAACAAAATGATGACTCATTCGCTTATGCAGCTGCCGGGCAATCACGCTTGAATAACGCATTGCCTTTTCGTAGTCTAACTGTCTGAATGCTCCGCGTTTAATACTTTCTGAAACCAAGCTGTTAAAACGCACAAAGGCTTTTGTTTTTTGACCTGTTTCCTTCCAATCTTCGCGAGTCTGAAGCCCGAGAGTCTCGAACATACTTGAACTTAAAATCGCCGTTCCGTCTTCTGTAGTGACGGTAATATTGGTTCGGTTACAAATAAGCAGAGAATCCTTTAATTCTTTGATACTGTAAGTATGTCCGTTACGTTTTAGTTCTTTTTGGAGTTGGTAAAGGGTAAAAGTTACAGCTGCCCGGTCATCTAGAAAAACTCCTTTTTCGGTAGTTGCAAGGCGGCGAAGAGCATCTTCTACTAATTCCTCACGTTTTGACGGGTAGTAATATCGATTCACCCCGTCACTATCTTTGATAACAGCCGGCGCGACTTCTATTTTATATTTAGTGCCGCGGCATTCAAATTCACGTTCCAGAACACGTAGAAATTCCCCGCCAATCCGCTGTACTTTTCCCCAGTGATATTTCGGCATAAAATCGTATAATTCAATCGTATTGGAGAATCGTTCCTGCTGTTCGGGTTTGAGATCAATATATCCGAACAAGGACATTTGAAGGGGTTGATGCTGTTTATAATCCTCCAGCTTCTTCAACGCTTTTTTTTCCTCATCCCTTTTCGTGGTTGAACTCTTTGTTTCAGGCTTTTTCTTTTTTGGTAAACCAGACATAAATTTTCTTACTATTTTATACGCGTTTCTTGATAAATTGCCAATTCAATTCCGCTTTACCTGATGGCTTATTTTATTTATTTGAGTTCTTAGTTTATTAAGGATTTAACTCGAATTCATCTTTATTCCGACATACTGATTAAACTCTGAGGCTGGCTGAAAAGTAGTGGGGTAGTAAACAAGAATATTGACCCGACGTTACAAAAAGTAGTGGGGTAGTACGCAAAAATTAATGGGGTACTAAACAAACAAAGGGGCACCAAAGTAATGGGGTAGTAAACAAAAATTAGTGGGGTAGTAAACAAGGATTAGTGGGGTGGTAAACAAAAAGACAGGATTTAACCTCAATCTTTCGCACCTTTATCAAAAATGTGATTTTACTTTAAATCTTTAGAATTAAGTAATAAGCTTCTTTAGAAAGGGCACAGCAGAAAGTTCTTAAAAGAGATTGTAAATAATCTGAAATTGAATAAATGTCGAAAAAATAATAAATTTTTTTTCAGAGATTAAGATAATCGTGATTTTTAATGGTTATTAAGGTTAGAGGATTATTTTAACCATTTATGAAAGTTGCTGTTTCTTTAAAAAAACGGGAAGCTTTGCCGCCTTCTTCCGTCAGTTTAGGACTAAAGAGAAAAAGTCCGGTCGATAATCAGAAAGAAAAGTCGGATATCACTCTTTTACCAGCTGAAAGCGAAATCGGCAGGAAGTTTATCGGAATTGAGAAGGATCTCTTCACCATCGGCTTTTTTAGCGCCCCTAAATACAGCCACGCCAAAAAAACGCCCAAACAGGAAAAAAGGGTTAGGATAACTTCCTTTGCCGACTCAGGAATTGAGACTACGGCGGAAATTCTGACCCATGCCAGATACGGGCTGCCGACAACCGGCGATCTGACCAAATATCTGGCTTTGCTGCAGATTGTCCACGAACGACATAAGATGAACGGAATGGTTGAGAATCCTGTTCAGTTTACGCATTATGAACTACTTCAAAAAGCCGGTTTAGCAGGCAGTAAGTCCGCACATGATGAAGTCACCGAATGGTTGGAAAGACTTGATAATACTCAGATAATCATTTCCGGTTTGACGAAAGATAATTCTGCCGAGGAAAAACGGCTTTATAAATTATTTAACGAAGTTCATTTAAGCGGACGGACTGACCGGGAAGGCAGGAAAATTAAATTCAACAGTATCTGGCTCTCGGATTGGGCAATTAAAAATATTTGTGTCAGGTCTCAACTACCGGTTGATCTGGGAACCTATCAGAAATTGAAGAATGATGTCGCTAAGCTGCTGGTTTTCCACCTGCAAATCTGGTTATACGCGAGTCGCGGACAGGCTTACTTTGAAAAGTTCTATTCAAGATTCTGCGAGCTGTTGGATTTGAAGGAGAAGAAGAGTAGAAGCGAAATAATTCGTCAGCTAACCCCCGCCTTGAATGAACTGAAAAAATACGAATATATCTCAAACTGGAAACTGGTTCCGGGCAGCACCGGCAGCGGTTTAAAAATAAAAATTTGGCGGGGAGCAAAGTTCTTACGCGACTTGAAAAAAGGCGCACTGGCAGCCAAAGATTTTAATAATCAAAATGGACCTAAGAGAGAACTAACCAGTGAGAAGAAGACCCGGGTACTTAGGAAACTGACTGGCTTGGGTATTTACCAGGATTTGGCTGAGAAACTGCTTGAAAAATTTTCACTTGAGATGCTTGAACTGCGCATTGAGCGGGCTGTTAAGGAGTTCAGTTTTAAACAAAAGAAGGAAAAAGTGAATAAACCCGGAGGATTACTTTACAAAATTATCAGTTCCGATGAGGCATCGGTTATATCCGGTTCCGAGAGATATGACGAGCATTTTGAGATAAATGACAAATCATCGAACGAGGTCTGTGATATTGATGAAAGTTCGGTGGATAAAGAGTTCGAGAAGACAAAATGGCTGGAGACACAATTTGAGAAATTTTGCCTGACGGAGGCACTTAAAAAGCCGCAGCTTGATTTCAATATTTTTGCCGAAAGTTTTCAAACTGGGCGGGAAATCTTTAATAAATTTATGGAACGGATGCAGGGAAAGGTAGGCAAACATATTTATCAATCCTGGTTTGAAACAATATGTTTTGCCGGCTACAAGGAAGGTGTTTTGTTTGTTGCCGGAGGGGAAGTCAATCGTGATTGGGTTGTTGCTTATTATGAAAAAACAGTCAAAGAAGTGTTTGAGAAAATGAATCTACCCGATTTTCGCTTAGAGTGGCTTGTTTTAAACTCGATTCCACCTCTTGCGGATGTTGATTTCTACTATTTGAGGCACTTGATTAATAATTATCAGAGTGAAACCAAGGCAACCGTCGAGGATTTTTATAAGTCTTCTCAGAGCAAACTTGATGTGAAGTTTGAGTGTTATCTTGATGACTTTTGATCTGATGATCTAATCATCTGAAAGTGACTCTTACCACTCTTAACCCCTTTTATTTTTTGCGTCCGATAATAGTCCCAAATATCTATATCCCTTAAAAACATAACTAGAATAAATGAGCAAGTGGGCTTGATCATTTATAAAATAGTTTACGGGCGTTCACAAATTAAAGAAGATTTAAACGAATACCCAAGTTATTTTCGAAATCTCAAATATTTTTATAGTAAAATACTTTTGGATGGTAAAGGACTCTCAACCGACGAAAAGAAAAAGAAAACCAAGCATCGAGAAAAAAGAGATTTCAGCCCTGGAATTAACTTTTTCATATGCCTATGACTGCCTGCGGGAATCTATAGCTTTACAGCAATTTTTAGGATTCACGCTGAGCCTGGAATATGTTCCGGTGCATAAAAGCAGATCGGAAGAACTATCCAAGCTGCTGGATTATTTTCCGACGGAAGTATTGCGGGCAGTAGTGGTCTGGTCGGTGCAGCAACAGGGCGAACCGGTCATCAGATGGACGGATAGGGAAGCGATGGACGCTTATTTGAAAGCAAATGGGGTGACTTAAATGGTTTAGAAAGGGACTGCTTAGATTCACAGTCTAGGAAAGCTTTTTCTGTCAATGGTGTTTGGCATTGCATATCTCATTCAATATAAAGATTCAAAATATTAAGAAGGACGGTTAAAATCAGATAAAAATTTCTGCTTTTAAAACAATTATCGTTAACGGGTCTGGTTGGCTTTCTGCCATTCAAAGAAAAAATCAAAAGCCTCATCCTGGCGGTCATCAAAATCGAGAGTCGTCGGATAACCGTCGATATCAATCAGTTTATAAGTTGAGATCAGCTTATCGTTGATCCGGCGTTGATTGAGGGTCAAACCGACAAAACGGTGGAGATCAATTTCTTCGATGGTTTTCTGACCGCCGACATTTTTAAGTTTATAATCGTAAAAGTAACTCATAAAAGAGTAAATTTTATCATTTACCCGCCGGCAAGGGCATTTCACTTCTAATTTATTCAAATAAAAGCGAATTAAATTTTCAGCTTTTAGAGTTTCCAGCAGTAAAGTAAAGGTTTGTTTGTCAGAAAAGGAGTTTTTACCTATTATGGAGACTCTAATGAAAACCGAAACTATCAATCTTGAACTGGATGTTAACCGGCTGACATCGGAATACTCTGAGTCTTTAGTGCTTTCTATAACATCTCTTAATTCAGGCAGACTGACCGAAGAAGGTGCTGCACTGGTTGAGAAAAGCCAGCGTCTATCCGAAGTATATAAACTGGCGATAGAAAACTTCCTCTTTGCCTTAGAAGGAGAGCCCGTGGCGGACGAGCGGGAGCATCGAATTGAATTCGCGACAAAAATGCAAAATCTGCGGCAGCGTGAAATTGAGATTCTGCTGCATCATCCTACTTACTCTAAAAATAGAGATTAAAAAGTAAAGAAAGTCCATTTCATTGATAAACCAAAGTCGGCAAAAAGATTAATTCTTAACTTTCATCTCCACAGTGTCCAGAATATTACTGATTTCAGACCATTTTTCAGTAATTGTGAAGGGAAACGCGTCTTCTTTGAGCCGGAAATATTCTTTAATCTGTTTAAAAATTACCGGTTTATCAATTTCTGAAACAAGATAGAGTTCTTATATTTGTTCAAGTGTAGATTCAACGCTCTCGAATGAACTGAGGTCAGATTGATGAATATCTTTTTGAACCGATTTCTTTGCTTCCATTCAATGAATGTAGCCGGGTTAAAACAAAAATCTCCGTTCAGGGCATTACAATGTAGCTGCGTGCAAAAAGTTTAGAGATACTGTTGCCGAATTCAATGAGACGAGCTTGCAAATCTCGAAATGCATTTTTGGCTATCAGCTTATCATCCAGAAAGTTTATTGGACGAAATAGATTAATTCCTTACTGATTCAATATTTAATGAGCTTTGCTCGGGATCAACAACGAAAAGAATTGGATAAGGTCTTTAAGGAGTTATAAGTTAAAAAGAATGAGAAAAGCCGCCTCTAATTGGGCGGCTTTTCACATGCTCGAAGGATATTAAATTTACGCTTTGGCACTTTTAACATTAGAATTAATTTGTTTGGTGCCGGATTCGGAAGTGGTAATTTCAATTCGCCGTGGTTTTGCTTCTTCACGTTTTGCTAAACTCAGTTTCAATACTCCGTTTTGAAATTCAGCCGTGGCGTTTTCGCTGGTGACAGTCGGCGGCAAGTTAAATGTTCGACTAAAACTGCCATAACTGCGTTCAACACGATGAAAATTATCACCTTCCGCTTTTTTCTCAAACTTCCGTTCACCTTGCAGGGTAAGAACGTTGTTTTCAACCGAGATATAGACATCTTCAGGATTCATGCCCGGTAATTCAGCTTCCACTATCAGTTGATTTTGATTTTCATAAATATCAATCAAAGGATTCCATCCCCCTTTCATCATTTGGTCAGCAGCTCCGCTATTGGGCGTAAAAGCTGAAATAAACAAGCGGTTCATATCATCCTGTAAACCGAGTAATTTACGAAAATCATCATGTTTAAAAATAGACATTTTGGTAACCTCCATAAACTTTGGTTTTTATTGATTTTTATTACACTCAAAGAAGTAGTAAGTTACTTCATATGAGTATAGGAAGATGATAAAACCTGAGTGCTTCGTTGTCAAGTATTTTTTTAGGAGTGTTCTTATTCAGTTAGGTGTTTTGGAGATTAAAGCTAAAAAAACTACTGCTTGCTGTGGAAAAAGGATATGGATACTGTTTGCGCGTTTTAAAATCGTCAATGAAAACTAATAATAATTCTGTAACCTTGTAGAGATTTATAGAGCTAATATCAACTGAAATGAATTCGGCAAATCTAATGTCTCCTTTCATCCAGATGGCACTTAATTTGCTTATTATCTCTGTATTAACAGTTTATGTATCGAAATCGGGCAAGGTGTAAGGTTATGGGTAAGATTATCTTAATTGCCGAGGATACTGATGATACCAGATCCTATATGGTGCTTCTGATGCAGTCTAAAGATTATGAAGTGTATGAAGCCACCAACGGCTTGGAAGCAATTGAAATTGCCAGGCAGCAGCACCCAAATCTCATCCTGATGGATATTTCAATGCCCGAAATGGATGGCTTGTCAGAGACGCAAATTATCAGAAGTTCTATTGATGAAATTTCCAAAGTGCCGATAGTTGCTCTGACTGCGTTCGGTAATGATTATAGGGAACGAGCCATGGAAGCAGGCTGTAATGAT
>DAORIL010000154.1:0-11422 GCA_035438525.1 Pyrinomonadaceae bacterium | reverse complement strand
TTGACAACCTCTGCCTTTATAAACTTTAACTGTCTGGGCTTCTTCCGCCGAAAAACCTGTTTCAATCAAAGCTTCGACCGGAACGTTTGCTTCTTCTTTACAATCCTTGCAGATTCGGCGAATAAGTCTTTGCGCCTGAATAATATTGACCGAAGTTGCCACCAAAAACGGTTCGATCCCCATATTGACCATCCGCGAAATAGTTGAAGGCGCATCGTTGGTGTGCAAAGTTGATAAAACCAAGTGACCTGTCAACGCGGCTTTGATAGCGATTTCCGCCGTCTCAAAGTCACGGATTTCGCCGACGAGGACGATGTTAGGGTCTTGGCGGAGAAATGAACGAAGCGCAGCGGCAAAGTTAAGTCCAATTTGCTCTTTCATTTGGACTTGGTTAATGCCCGGAAGGTTAAATTCGACCGGATCCTCGGCGGTCATGATGTTGGTTTCCGGCGTGTTCAAAGTTTGGAGCGCAGAATAAAGCGTGTTTGTTTTACCTGAACCCGTCGGACCTGTCACCAGAACCATTCCGTATGGTTTTGAAATATTGCGTTGGAAAATTTCCAATGATTGCTGCTCAAAACCGAGCTTGGTCATATCGAGCATCAATTTTTCTTTATCCAACAAACGTAAAACGATCTTTTCACCAAAAAGTGTCGGCAAAGACGAAACACGGAAATCGAGTTCCCGTGAGCGATTATCAATTTTTACTTTAATTTTGATACGTCCGTCCTGCGGCAAGCGTTTTTCGGAAATATCAAGTTTTGCCATAATTTTGAGCCGTGAAAGCAAAGCATCACGCATCTTCATTGGCGGATGCATCACATCATATAAAACGCCGTCAATGCGGAATCTAATGCGAAAATCTTTTTCGTAAGGTTCAATGTGGATGTCAGATGCGCCACGGCGAAGCGAGTCTACCAGCAACACATTAACTAAACGAACAACAGGTGCGTCTTCGCTGGCTTTAGCAAGTTGGGCAAGGTCAATTTCTTCGTTCTCTTCGACAACTTCAAACTCTTCGGCAGCATCAGCCTTGCTAAATTGAAACTTGTCCAACGAAACATTCAGGTCTGAATGTTCGAGTTTATGTTCAGGTCTTCCGCCATTTCCATTATTTGGGTTTTTACCCTGTCTTGAACCGATTCTTTCAAAACTATCTAAGCCAACTCCAACCACTTCGATTGATTTGGAGCTGCTGTAATATTTTCCGATTGAGGCTTGGATAGACGCTTCAGAAGCAATAACGGGTTCAACATTAAGTCCGGTCATAAACTTAATGTCGTCCATCGCAAAAACATTGGTCGGATCAGCCATTGCCATTGTCAATGTCGGACCAACTTTGGAAATCGGAAGAACGATGTATTTTAAGGCAACTTCTTGAGAAATGAGGTCAATTGTTTCTTGTTCGATTTGGAAAAGTTCCAAGTTAATTGAGGGAACACCGTATTGTCTGGATAAAACCGAAGTAATTACGTCGTCAGAAATAAACCCAAGTTTAACCAAATTAGAGCCGAGGCGACCACCATTTTGACGCTGATAGTCGAGAGCCTCCCGCAATTGGTTTGGATTCAATAAGTTCTCACGAACGAGGATTTCACCGAGTTTTGCTGACATTTGTTTTTCTGTATAATTCCTTAAATGCTAAGTTTGCAAGACATTACCGCCTTCTGACGGCTGGTTCAGTGCTAAGTGAAGGGTAGTATTGTGAACGATGATAAACATCGTTAAAAATAATAATAAAGGTTTAACAGATATGTGTCAAGATTTCTTTTGGATATTTTTTGGAGGAAATTTGGATGTTAGGGTTTGTTTTTTGAACTTTGGTTGGTTTGGTTAAAATATTGTTTTCTATAAATTTGCAAACATTTTCAGTTGGGAAATTTCAAATGAATAGCTTTGAGTAAACAAGTCAGAACCACCTTGCGTTAGCAGGTGGTTTAAACGATTAGTGAGGTGGAATTTTTATCAGTTCTTTAACTCAATACCTTGAGTCCTTATTATTTTCTCAAGAACTTTTTCAGATCTTGGATTTTCACGAGTAATAGTTCCTTCAAAATTACCGAACGGACTTTTAACCTCAAATCTTGAACAACTAAAACATATTTCAATCTCAACCGTTTTTCCTTGATATGTAGCGCGTAAACCGTGATGTGGCTCATAACAAGAAGCCGGCGGGTCTTCTCTGGAAGCGTCAAAATAGAAGGACTCTAAAATTTCTTTTTTATCGTTTTCATTGATAATCTTTGCAATTCGGTTTGGCTCAAAAGTCAAAATATCACGGTCACTTTTTCTATCCTCATTAACTTCCGCTAAAACTTCAAACTTTTCAGCATTTTCCAAAACTTCACGGGCTTGAGGCGATAAAGACTCATTCAAATATTTTTCTTGCCTTTTATTCAGCTCAACTTTTGGCTTAACTGCTTTTAGAACAACTTCGCTAATTGTAGGTGAAACAATAAGTTTAGTAATATTTGGTGTTGACGATGTTTCGACTTTTGAGCAACTCGCCAAAACAATACAAAAAATTAAAACTCCAATCTTTCGCATAAAAATTATCTCTTATTTTTCTAACAAACTCTTAACCAGATTTACATACAATCCAACTGCGTCTGTTAAATCTTTTTTCAAAACAAATTCGTCTTTGGTATGTGCAACCAGAATTGAGCCTGCACCGAGCAAAAGCGGCTGTCCCCAATTGGTCAAATACGGAATATCGGTGGTAAAACGGACAACCTTTTGTTTAAAACCATCTACTTGCAGCATCTTAACGGGCAAACTGCACGACATTATTTCAATTTCACCACGTCCGGCTACGGCTTTTTCCAAAATCTCAGCTATCTTTTCTTTATCTGTCACCATCCGAATGTGCAATCCGGCTTCGGCAAAAGGCGGCACGACATTTGTTTCCAAACCGCCCGAAATTAAACCAATATTGAGGGTTGTTTCACCAAAAAATTCGTCTGTCGGCAGTTCAATTTGGCGAATGTCCTGTAAAATATCAAGCAATTTTGTAATCGCAGAATCGCCCATTTCAGGATAAGCCGAATGCGCCGCTTTGCCTTTGGTTTTGACTTTCAAACGAAAAGAACCTTTGGAACCAATCGCCAAATCGTTATCGGTCGGCTCACCATTGATGAGATATTCGCATTTTTTCGCCAACGGATGCGTATTTGCAACTTTTGCACCAGTTGAAGATTGTTCTTCGTCAACCGTATAAAGCAATCCAATATCGTTAATTCCCTGTTTTCGCAATTCTTCTGCCGCAAAGATTTGTGAAGCAATAATTCCCTTTGCATCACACGCGCCGCGCCCGTAAATCTTTTCTTCGTCTTCGGTTGGCGGAATAAAAGGCGGAACAGTGTCCAAATGAGTGGAAAGAAAAACTCTCGGCGTATCGTTCAGATATGCAATGACATTACTTTGATTTTCCGAAACAGATTGCAGCTCGACCGTCCAACCAAGCTCAGTCAAATAATCGCGTAAAAAAAATCCGACTGCTTCTTCGTTACCCGAAACAGACGGAATTTTCATCAAATTGGTAGTTAATTCAAAAAGGTTCATTAACTATTATTTTTAACGCAAAGACACAAAGATGCAAAGGCGCAAAGATTTTATTCAGGCTTTCACTTTTTACTTTTTACTTTTTACTTGCCACCCGGCGGCTCTTCATTTGGTTCTTCGGTGCATTGTTCATCATCAAATCCATCGCCATCCTCATCTTCCTTGAAACACATATCACCTTTGCCGTCCCAATCGCCAAAATCCATTTCGTATTTATCTTTTGATCCGATGTTAAGGTCATTTTGCTGATATTCCTGGACAGTTCCATCGGCGTTAATGCGCAATAATTCAATATCAAAATCGTCTTCGTTGCCGTCATCATCGCTGAAAAAGAGTTTGCCGTGTTCAAAATCGAAATCGTAAACCAAGGTTTTTTCAGCAGCCAGCTCAATGCCTTCAATTGTCGTAATGTAACTCGCTTTGCCGTCATCATCGGAATCAAAAGCGAAAAAGACCTCGGGAGTTTCGCTGTCATTGCTAGAGGTAAAACTGATTTGTTCGCCATCACGCGAAATTGTTGCCAGTAAAACTTCACCCGGATCAAGTTTGATTCCATCAAAACCAACCGTAAAACCGGGAGCAGAGAAAACAAAATCCAAATTACTTTCTTTTTCTAAATGTCTGCCCGAAAAAATTAGAGTGTAAGGGTCTTCTGATTCTTCATAAGGCAAAGTGAAATGCTGCAAATCTTCTCCAAAACCTCCAATCAGCAAATTTGGATTACCATCAGGAATTTCTTCGTGAAATTGACCATCCCTTGGATCAAACCCGAGCCGTTTGTTGTTTTCGATCAACAACATATCGCCTTCACCGGTCAGAAAAAATTCAGCATCTTCGCCATCGTCATCCTGCGTTTTTTTGGCAAATGAAGCGTTCTTAAAAATGTTTTTTTTGACCTGTGCAGTTTCGATTCCGCACCCGACTCCTTTTTCATCATCATTTGCAAACGAAGCGTCAAAACATCTGCCTTCGCGCCACGAAGTTCCCGTCATATCAAGCGTTTTAGTCGAAAGATCGCCGACAAAATCAGGCTTTGCATTCGGGTTATCGGTGCTGTTATAACTCCATTGCTGCGTTCCGGTTTTATTAATGTAGAGGTAGCGAACTTCGCCCGGATGATTATTATCGTAAACGTGAATTTTGTATTGGTTGCCCGCGTCCTCAACTGCTATCGGAGCAATGGCGTGTCCATCAAAAATTCTCCCGTTTTCAAATTTTTTGATGCCGAACAAATAGGTGTCTTTGTGATTGTTCATCGCATCAATCAAGATTCCGACCATTTTTACCGGACCGAGTTCAGCCATTTGTCTGGTCGGGATGGTAATTTCGTCAAAGGTTTGCGTGATCCAATAATAGGCAATGTAATTTTCGATATTTTGTTGACGCTGAAGGTGAAAAACCGAATCTGCACCGTTTTGAAATTGATTAGGCGAAACTCTTTTTTTGAAAGCTAATTCGGTGCGGAAACGCAAACTGGCAACGGCAATTCCTTCGCAATGTCCGATGCTCATGGCATCCAGATAATATTCCATCCATTTGCGGGCAGCCGCTTTCATGACGCAGTTTTGGGCATTCGTTCCGCTTTTGCAAACTGCTTCGACCCCGAACATTCGGATCAAATCATCTGCACCAATATCGTCTTTCCAACTTTCTCCTTCGTTTTGGTAATTTTTGAAGGCAAATCCGTCCTCCTGAATATCAAAATCAAGCGAGGCGAGAATGTTAGCTTGCGCCAATAAACATGCAGGAAAGCAAATAGTTATGACGATAAAATTTAATAGCAAATTTTTCATGATCCCTCAATTTTTATACCAATCTAAAAGCACAAATCGGTTACTGTTCCTTTTCTTGATTTTCTATCTCTTTTGCAATTCGCTCTTCTTCCTGCGGATCAGCCACAACCACTGCACTCCATTGCCCGATGTTGTTGCTCTTATATTTTATCCAACCAAATCCGCCCTCGCCCCAATCTTTGCCATGAGAATTTTTTATCAGCCACGCACCTTTGGCATCATCCCAACCGATAATTAAAACCAGATGACTACCGTTTTTGAATTGTTCCTCATTAAAAATGCCGCCGCCATAAATAAAATAACAATTGTCAAAACTGATCATCGAAATCACTGAGCCGTATTGAATTATCGCTTTTTTAATTTCGTCGGTCGGAGCAACTTCTTGCGGTTTTGCACTGACAAAATCCCAAGTCAACGCTTTGATGTAGGTATCAGGCTCGCAATCCCAAATTTTGGCTTCGCTGACTTTATATTTGGTGATGCCGCCGAGCGGTAATCCGGTTTTCACCATAAAACTAAAAGCCTCGCCGTGCCAGTTTATTTTGCAATGATCCTCAGGATTTTTAACCATACAAGCCACTAATTGCCGGACACTTGGACGTTTTTTTGACTCAAAAGTTTTGTTAAGACGAATTGCAGAAAGTTGTCGGCTGATCTGTAATGCATCTATACCGGCAAAAGCCCAACACAGATTGCAAATCTCCTGATCGCCAACTGCACCGACATCAATTCCATTTTCCCGCCAATCATATTTTGGTAATTTGGCCTTTTGTTCAACTTCGGGCAGACTCTGCTCGGTTTTGGCTCGAAGTGCTTTTGAACGCATCGTTTCGCCAACCGGAACCGGACGACCAAACTCACTTTTAAGCGTTCGCACATCATATGCTCCGTATTTTTCTACCGGAGGTCTGAGGAAAGGAAATAATTTTTGATACCAAGTCAATGGCGGCGGTTTTTCTTCTCCAAACCAACCTTTGTATGGATTTTCCTGCGGAAGTTGACGGAAATTATAGGTTCTGTTTTGGCTGATAGATTGTTCGCGGCAAACTTTTTCTTGTGTTTCTTGAAAATTATTTAATGGTTTAGGGCTCTCAGATGGCGCTTGGGCAAGAATTTGCATCACGCCAACTGATATCGCCATAAGAAAAATTGATAGTCTGATTATAAAACTTAGACTTTTCACAACTTTTACTACTTTGACCAATTAATTCCCTTTTGCAATATTGCAGGTTTGATTGGATGGAATACAAATATCTCCACAAGGTTTTGTTCCTGCTCCGCAGCCGCCACCTGAGCCGATTGCCAGATTATTAACTACGCTTTTAATGCATTTTACCTTTTGGGCAAGCTCGGTGATTTTTGCTTTGTCCTTTTCGGTCACTGCCCAACCTTCTAGTGTAACCACACCATTTTCAACGTGAACATTAATGTGATTCATCTGTTTTTTAAATTTTCCGCCGATTTTTTTCATCACAGCTTTGACTAAATCAGCGTCAGTGGTTTTGGTGCAATCATCCGTTTTGGCAGAAATATTTAGACTGCCTGTCGCAACCAAAAACAAAACTGCCAAAGTAATTTTCAAAATCGATAATTTTTTCAACATAATTTTCATCCTATTTAAAATTCGATAGCATCGAGAGTAAGCTATATCGAGACTGTTTGCCAAAGAAAATAAAATTACTGTCAGGCGACCATGCCATACTCGAAAAATAAAGACGTGAATCATTATTTTCCGTTAGTTTTTTTTCTTCGCCGCCGGTTATTGGAATCAGCCAAAGATTGTCCTTATCCTCACGATGCGCTGCAAAAGCAATACTCTTCTTATTTGGCGAAAGATGAATATTAAAGAGATAAGCATCTTTTAATTGGGCAATTCGACTCATTTTCCCCGATGCCGTTTCTAACTTCATCAACTCGACTTCCGGTTGTAATCCGACTGTTCCTGAGCCGGATGTAGAAACAATAACAAGTTCTTTGTTATTTTCTCCCCAACCTAATAAACGTAAAAACCTTTGTCCCTGGGTCATTTGTTTAGAAATTTTTGTTTGCACATCAATTTGCCAAACGCCCAAAGTAGGTTTTCCTTCACTCGCATTATTATCTGTGACTGAGGTATAAGCAATTAGTTTTCCGTCTGCTGACCAAAGTGGGCAATTTAAAAGTAGCTTATCATCTTTATTATCAGTGAGTTGAACATCGTTTGAGCCATCAGCGCTGACTAACCAGATATTTTCCTGACCACTTTTTTTGGATAAATACGCAATTTTAGAGCTATCGGGTGACCAGCTAAAATAACTGGTTTGGAGTCGGTTGTAGGGCAACAGCGAGTTAGTTACAAAATCCGTATCCTCTGCTATCAGTTGCGGTTGTCCGCCACTTGCTTTTACGACTTCAATTCGGTTTTTATCATTAAAAAATCGCATAAAAGCAACCTTTTCTCCGTTGGGCGACCAAACAGGCAAACCGCCCGTCTTGGAAACTTCGGTAAGTTTAATGTCTGAATTTAAATTTCTCGTTAAAATCCTGCTGTTTAAAAGATTATTGCCTTGGCTCAAATTTTTGATGGATTGATAAACGATGGTTTTTCCGTCAGGTGCAACATTTGCCCAAAGCTCCGAATCAATGTCCGAAGCAACGGTAAATTCTTTATCGTCTTTAACATTAAATCCCCAAATATCTGATTCTTCTTTAGCTGAACCATATAAAATCTTTGAACCGTCCGATGCGACATCAAGAACAATGCAATCTCGTTCGGCAAAAGTAATTTGTTTGGGCTCTGAGCCATTAATATCTGTCACAAAAACCTGAAAAATCCCATCAACCGAGACGCTGAAAAAAATTCTTTGACTATCCGGATGCCAAGCCGTATTGCGAATTTCGTCAGAACTGCTAAACAATTTTTTCGGTGTTTCCTCGTTGATTTTCTTAGTCCAAACGATGGTTTGCTCACCTTCAATTGTCGTGTAGGCAACTCGCTGTTCATCGGACGAAATGCTTATTGAATTAGCTTCTATCTTTTTTGCACCAAAGTCTGTGATCAATTTTGTTTGTCCCGAATTGGTATCAATCGCCGAAAGATCATTTTTTGATTCATAATAAATTAAATCCTTCTTTGACCAAAAACGTAAAAAACTGCTGGCATCTTCAACTGTTGCAATCAATTTTGGCGAACCGCCCAGAACCGGAGTCCGCCAGAATCCCGGATTATTTCCTTTAGTAGAAAAATAGGCTAACTCTTCGCCGTTTGGTGACCAAATTGGTTTTTCATTACGAAATTCATCTTTGGTGATTTGAATGGCTTCGCCCGAGGTTGTTTGTTTAACCCAAACATTTTTTGTGCCCGATTTGGTCGAGGTAAAAGCCACCATTTTGCTATCGGGCGAAAATGAACCGACACTATAAACTTCGCCCGAAGTGCTTGACCAACTGGCAACTTCAGTGGTTTTTAATTGCTCAACACTTGTGCTTGATTTAGGTAAAAACCACCAGATTCCGCCGACAATTCCACCTGCAATTAAAATAAAAATAAGGAGATGCACTAACGAAAAACGTCTTTGGGTAACAATCCCCGAAGTTGTATTAACGGTGGTTATTGCCTTAGCAGTATCGGTCTGATGAACTATTAGTTTAGTATCGAATTCAAGTGTTTTTTTGATGTCGCTAAGGTCAATAAAAAGGTCTTTGATATGTTGGTAACGAAGTTCCCGATCTTTACGAAGCGTTTTTTCAACAATATGTTCCAGATCGTGCGGGATATTCGGTTGATGCTCACTTAAAGGTTTTGGCTCATCCTTTAAAATTGAGCCGATAATATCCATTTTGGTTGCCCCCGAAAAAGGCGGTTTTCCGGCAATCATTTCATAGAGCAAAACACCAAAACTAAAAATATCTGAGCGCAAATCGATCTTTTGTCCACGTGCCTGTTCAGGCGACATATATTGCGGTGTGCCGATAATCATTCCGGGCAAAGTGGCAGGTTTAGCACGAGTTTCTCCTTCGGTATCAATTTCATCAGATTTAACCGCGTCCATCAATTTAGCAATACCGAAATCGAGCACTTTAACAATCCCGTCATTCCTGACCATCACATTATCGGGCTTAATATCACGGTGAATGATCCCTGCTTCATGCGCCGCGGAAAGTGCTGAGGCGATCTGAATGGAAACATCCAAAACCGATTGAAGAGTTGGCTTTTCTTCGGCTAAATACTGGGACAAAGTTCTGCCCTTGATAAATTCGGTGACAATAAAATGGGTTCCGTCTAATTCACCAATTTCGTGAACGGTGAGAATGTTGGGATGATTCAAAGCCGAAGCGGATTTAGCTTCTTGGAAAAAACGATTGCGCCTGGTTTTATCCTGAGCAAATTCGCCCGACAGCAATTTTATGGCGACTTTTCGCTCAAGTTTAGTGTCCTGCGCCAAATAAACTGCGCCCATTCCGCCTTCGCCGATTTTCCTCTCGATTTTGTATTGATTGATTTTTTTACCAATGAGGTTTGGCTCGTTTTTTTTGGCAAATATTTCTTCAACTAAAGACCTGGGAGCAGAATCTATCAAACTGTCAAAGTCGTTTTCATACAAAAGGAGCGATTCGATCTCTTGACGCAGTTCAAGGTCATCCCCGCAAGATTCCTGCAAAAACAATCCGCGTTCCTGTGGCGAAACTTCCAAAACTGCGTGGTAAAGTTCCTCGACCTTTTTAAGTTTTTCGGGGGACATACTCAAACTAATTTTCTGCCAAAGTTAAATTCAGGGAAGTTTCTTTTAACGTTGAAATTACAAGCACCGATTATAAAACAAATTCTCTTTTTTCGGGTAAATATTTTTAATGACCCTATTTTTAACTAATTTCCGTTAAGTCCAAATAGAAGGTTATTTTTTTGATAAACTGAAAATAAGGAGAAATTTATTATGAAACGTGTTTACTTTTTAATTCTAATCGTTTTTGCTTTAGGTTTTACGGCAATCACAAATGCTCAATCAAAGTCTTTTTTAGATATGACCGAAAAAGAAAAAGCCGATTTTGTGACCGGCAAAATTGATGAAATTACAGTTAAAATTTCCGGCAAAAAATATCCTTTTGATAATAACTTCAAACTTCTGGTGTCAAATTATCTTGAATCTTATGCCAAAAGAGTTGGAAATAACATTAAAAGTAATAAGTTTGGGCAGGATTTGAATATTGTGCTCCAACGGGGAAGCGAATTTGCTCCGGCGATAAATAAGGAATTTGATAAAAACGGGATTTCTCGCCTCTCAGGCCTTTATATTGCAATGATCGAATCGGAATTTAACCAAAATATTGCCAGTCCAGTTGGAGGTTACGGGCTTTTTCAAATTGACAGTTTACGGTCCAAAAAATACGGATTACCAATCAAAGAACGCGCAAATGTTGAAAAAACAGCTGATCTGACAGCACGCTATTTGAAAGCCAATCAAAAAGTTTTTGAAGAAAATGGAATGAAAGTTTTTTTGGCAATCCTTAGTTGGAATCGAGACGTTAAGAAAATAAAATACGATGTAAATATGATGTTTATGGATGATTACCGGGCGTGCAGTATTTGCGGATTAGCTCAAAACCCCAATAGATTTGACAAACAATTTCAAACAGAAGCGTTTAAATATATTCCTAAATTTCTGGCAGCGGCAATCGTCGGGGAAAATCCGGAAAGTTTCGGTTTAACGACCAAACCGCTTTCAACGCTTTAGTCTCAAGTTTTTGTTTTTGAACTGAAATTCCTTAAATATTTGATAATTCCCGAAGAAGCCACGTCCGCGAAAATTTCCAATCGCGTTTGACGGTTTCGGGTGAAATCTTTAATACTTCGGCAACTTCTTCGTTAGTTAAACCGCCGAAATATTTTAACTCGACGACCCGGCTTTTTCGCTCATCCAATGCTGCCAAACGATTTAACGCTTCGTCTAAATTTAACATTTCTTCGGAGCGTTGAATCGAAATCGCCGCCTTTTCATCCAAAGTTACTTTTTCCTGCCATCCGCCGCGTTTTTACTGCTTTTAGAACGAGCGTAATCGACCAAAATATGCCGCATTGCCTGTGCCGCTAC
>DAORIL010000153.1:0-11468 GCA_035438525.1 Pyrinomonadaceae bacterium | reverse complement strand
CCACGTTTTACGTTCGCATGCTTGTTCAGAATGGAAACAAAATTATCCCAATAATACTCAAACCGATTACGAACGCACTACCGAATCTCTAAAGCGTTGGAATAATGAAGATTACGGATGGACTGAGAAAAAGAATTTCATTACAATTGCCAATACTTGTTTTGATTAAAGAACAATGAAATTACTTTTTATTTACGGTCCGCCGGCAACCGGTAAATTAACCGTTTCAAATGAAATTGCCAGGCTAACCGGCTTTAAAGTTTTTCACAATCATTTAACGGTTGATGCTGTGTTGCCGATATTTGATTTTGGAACTCCTTCATTTGGAAAGCTAATTAATTTGTTCAGGTTTGAAACTGTCGCCGAAGCAGCCCGAAATGATCTTAATCTTATCTACACCTTTTGTTACGCTAAAGATTTAGACGATTTTCACGTCCAGGAAATTACAAAAGCGGTTGAGGAAAATGGTGGGGAGGTTTGTTTTGTGTTGTTAAAATGCGAGCGTAAAGAGTTGGAAATAAGAGTTTTGGCTGAATCACGACAAAAGTTTGAAAAAATTAAGTCGTTAGCTTTACTTAAGGAGCTGCTGGAGAAATACGAACTCTTTACGCCCGTTCCCGACCGCGAGAGTCTGGTGGTTGATAACACCAATCTCTCGCCCCAAGAAGCTGCAAAACAAATTATCGAACATTTTCAATTAACTGAATTATAATGCCCAACCTAAGATCACATCGCCGGTATAATAATGATCAAGGCATTTTTTCATAAAAGTTCCGGTAGCAGGTTCCATTGTCCGGCACATCGCCAAACCTGAATTTTCATTGACCTTACAATTTATAATGACATTGCAATGCCCCCCGTCAACATTGGGATCGCCTTCATAATAAGAAATAAAGACGGGACCTTTGGCTAACTTTTCCTTCAAAAAATCAGGGGTCAGATTGTAGCCGGATTTGTAGGCAGTTGCCATTTTAAACAAATGTTTTTCGTTCAAAACCGTTAGCATATAATCGGCTTTCATTGCGCCATAATTTTTGTCAGTATCTGAAACATTTGCCGTAAAACTCCGATATTCGTCAATTAACCATTGTTCCATTGTTACCAATCGAGTTGGACTCATATAACGGGTCCACCATTCAAGCGAAGCTGCCCAACACGACATATCATATTTTTGTTTTACAGGATGAACGTTTCGATAATATTTAGCCATTTTATTTTCCCCACTTTTATAAAAATTTAGCGTTTTTTGCGCCTTCTGTTAATTAATGCGTTTAGATTTTGAAAAAACTATCATTGATTGAAAAAAAAGTTATAAAAATTTTTATTCACCCCATTTTTTTTATTTGAAAGTTTTACTTTCTTTTTAACAGTTGTTTCGGCTAAAATAACGGCACGTTTTATGACAAAAAATTCTGCTTTGATTCCACAAGATGTCAGAAAATAAATTACCAAAAGAGAAAAAACCTTCGGCTGATTGGTTTGTCCAAGGTATTTTGGCAAAAATTGGCGATATTTTTGACAAAATGACCGGACGCGGCTGGCAAACCGCGGGAAGTTTGACCACCAGCGAACTGTCTGAAAGGCTTAAAAGTATGCTTGATTCCGAAGTCAAGAATCTAGGCTCTAAAGGAAAGTTTGTTCCACATAATATCAAACTCAAAATGCAATGGAACAAGTTTTCGACCGATTCTGAAGATAATCTAAAAAAACTTGAATATGAATTGCTCGCCGCTGCCATTGACCATATCAACGACAATCTTTATCACACTTATAAACCCTTGAAAATCGAAGTCAAACCCGATTATTTTACCGAGGGAATTAAGTTTTTAGCCAGTTTTGATGAATTTGGGGACGAAGAAGCCGAAGCCGAAATAAATATCACCGCACCACAGCTAAAAGTTCAAAATGTTATTCCCCAACCGGTTGCAAATGTTGAGGATAGCGAAACTTTTATCGCCGAATTTACAGTTGACGGCAAACGCAGAGTTTTTGAACTAAAATTTACCGAAACTAAAAAAAGATTTAGCGTGGGTCGAACTAAAGAAAATGATCTATGTATAGAAGATGCAAGCATTTCCAAGATTCACGCTGCACTTTTATTAAATCCTGACAAGCGTTTATTAGTTGCCGACACAGGTTCCACTAACGGAACTTTTATTAATGATTCGCGTATTGCTTACGGAAGAGCGTTTCAAATTGAAAACGACAAAGTTAAATTTGGAAACATTGAGGTGTATTTGCGAAGAGTTCCAAAAACAACTGATTTTGCCACGCGAGAGCAATATGCTGTTGACCAACCTCCACCCACTGAGGCTTTTCAAATTCCGCCACAGCCCACAGTTGCGGCACTGCCGGCAACTGAAGCCCATCAAATGTTGACACAAAATGCTGAAAGTTTGGTTCCGCAACCGACCGTTGCCGTTGAACAAAAAGTTTTAGCCCCTACCCCACCGAATGAAAATGAACTAAACCCTACAATTCCAGTTGTGAATGTAAATTTTGGAGATGAGGAGAAGAGTTAGTGATGTTTTTACTGTTTCTCTTGCAATTTGATTGGAATAAATTGCGTCCCGAAAATCTTTTTGGACAACAAATTTTAGAACGAACCCCAGCCGGATTAAGCCTGATTTATATGGTTGGAGTTGCTCTTTTATTAGTTTTGCTCCTACTTTCATTTATTCGCAACCTGCGACCCAGATATTCATTTGAAATAGGATTGCCAAAAGAAGTCCGACGCAAATTAAGCCTGACCATGACCAATCGGAGTTTACGGATCTGGCAATTCATTTTTGTTTTCCTGGCATTATTTGTTTATGGATTTCACGTTTATTGGGGAGCCGTTGCCGAAAAAGACAATGAACATTTTCAGGAATTAAGCAGTCGTGATCTACGCACCCGACGTTCAACTTCGACGGCTTTGCGCGGGTGGATGCTTGATCGTTCGGGTAAATTGGCAAATGCTTTTGCCTATTATAAAAAGGACAAAGATGGGGATATTGAACGCACCTATTCACTCGATCGTGAAATGGCATTGCTTTATGGAACCGAACTTGGCACTCCCGGATTAGAACGCACACTTTACAAACAAAAAATTGATCCGATGCCCGAAGCATTAGAGGTTTTGACCAGGATCAAAAAGCCTGAAGATGAACAAAAAGATGTTCGAATTACGATTGACCGCGATTTACAAGCCTTTATTGCCAAACAATTAGAAGGTAAAAAGGGTGCAATTGTCGTTCTTAATCCCCAAAATGGCGATGTTTTGGCAATGTATTCAAATCCGTCTTATGCGCTAAGTGATATCAAAAGTGCGGATGATATGCACAAACTTGAGCGCGACAAAATGAATAAACCTTTGTTGAGCCGTGCCACACGCGAATATTATGTTCCGGGCTCCACTTTCAAGACCTTTACAATGATCTCAGCTTTTCGGGCAGGTAAACAAAATTCAATTTTTTCGAGTTCTGACCAAGGCTATGTCCCTTTTCGAGGCTCACGACCAATTATTGATGCTACACAACATTTTATTCCGCCAAGCACGGTGACAGGAGTCTGCGACGGCGGTTGCGGCGAAAAAAATATAGAGGATGCCTATCGGGTTTCGAGTAATCAATATTTTGCCCAGTTAGCCACCGGACTGGAAAGGCAAAGATTAGCGGAAACTGCTCAAATAGTTGGAATTAGTGCAGTTGAAACTCCCGAGCAAGCTGGAACTCAGGGCTATTTCCCCGACATTTGGAATACCAGCAACAAAAGAATCGCGGCTGCTCTTGCACCTGCCCGCTCAACCATGGTGACAGGTAAAAAGATCACACTTTTTGACTTAGGGTTAGAAGGAATGGGACAAGGTTATGCCGGTCAAATGACACCTTTTCAAATGGCTTTGATTGCTTCGATTCCGGCAAATCTAAACGGAAATTTGATGAAACCCAAAATTGAGGCAGATTTACAACCACAACCTTTTGCTCAAGTTTTAACACCACAACATGCGGCTGAAATTCGTAGAATTATGGCAACCGTGACCGAAGAACCCGGGGGAACTGCTGAAAGGGTTTTTAATCGGATGGATGGAACCGGAATTCGGGTTGGAGGTAAAACCGGAACTGCTGAAAAAATGGCACCTGTTTTTGACAAAGACGGTAAGCAAAAGATTGTTAAGAAAAAGCGTAAAGTCAAAGGTGAATGGGTAGAATATGACGCTCCCGTAATGGAAAAAAGAACGGATAGCTGGTTTATTTGTATCGCTCCGCTGGAAAACGCCCAGCTTTCGATTGCAGTAGTTGTCGAATCGGGTGGATTTGGTGCAACAACCGCCGCCCCGATTGCGGTAAATATTATTATGAAAGCTAGAGAATTAGGTCTATTGGGAGATCAATATAAACCAAAAACTGTAACCCCAACTCAAACTGCCCCCACCACAAGAAGAAGACGATAAAGCAATAAGGTGAAGGATAATTAAAGTTTCTTCCTCCTTTGAAATTGGATTTTTGATTCGGACTTTATTATTTTATGAAAAACAAAGCATCATCACATTTTTTAGTTTTATTTATCATCGTTTTTTTGACAGCAATTGCCCATTATTCGATCTATTATGGGGCGTTGATTCGTGGATATGAAACTTCCTGGGTGATGGCGTTTAGGAATCTCGGTTTACTTCTTTTGCTTGCTATTTTCCCGATTTTTATGGGGGCAGTTGTCAAATTCAAAGGAAATTGGACACTTTACACCACGGCTGTTTTGATGTTTTCAATTGGTTTGACCGTCCAATATCGTTTGTTTAGTGATCTTGAATACGCCTCAAGAGACAAAAAAGCTGAAGCCCGGGAAGCCAAAGTCAGAACCCAGCAACTGCATTATATTCAGGAAAATTACAGTGCTGAAAAGAAACAAATGATGGGATTGCCCCCATCTCCGCCTTCCCCGGTTGATTTGGATAAAGAAACCCCGCGTCCGGCAATTGAAACTCCAATTGGTGTCCTTTTATCGGGCAGAACGATCATTCCTTTATTTGCGGTAGCCTTAATGGTTGGAACGTTTTTTGTTTGCAAAGATGAGCGGGCTTTGGCTTTGATGCAAAAGAATGGATTTTTAATAGTTTTGATGACTTTGGTTTTGTTGATACCTGCTGCCGTTACATCGCGGGGAGGCAAATCAATCGGTAATATGACTCCGTGGGAACTAGCAAAAATTCCCTTTTTGATTGGATTTGCTGCAGTCCTGGCCATACTTTACCGCAAGTTGATGCAAACTTTCTGGGGTGTTCCGCGAGCCCGGGACGTTTTACCTTTGTTGGTGATGGCAATTATGCCTTTTATTCCGTTTCTGCTATTGAAAGATTTTGGGCAGATGCTCGTTTTTAGTTCTGTTTATATTACACTTTACTTACTTGCTGTGCGTCGTCTGCCGCAACGAATCGTCTTTGTCGGTTCCGTCACATTTGTGCTGATTTTAATTACCTTAAGCGCCCTCCCTGCCAGTGTGCAGGTGAAAGTTCCTTTGCTTTCAACTTTGGCAGAACCTGTCAAAAAAGTCTTACCACCGCGAATTAGCCAGCGTTTTCATCTCTGGTTTGATGCTCTAAACCCGCCTCCGCCTGATACGGAATTTTGGAAAAATGATTTGGCAGATTTTTATTGGAAACAATATCCGGGTGATCTGATTGAAAGAAAACCGGAAGCCAAATCACTTTTAGAAGAGCTGGATAAACTTGATAACATCAAAAATGCTGATAAACCAACCAAAGACCGAATCAGTGTCCTGCATTTGGCTTTGAGAAATTTAGCCCAAGCCGATATTTTTGAAATGTATAATCAAACCAAGGATTTGAATGTTTCAAATGATGATCAAGTTACCTCCGACGAAGTTGTAATCGGCAGTAATCAGGAAGAGTTGAAACAACTCCGTGAATTGAAGGAAAAATTGGATACGCTGAATCAGGAAGCATGGTTCGGAGATGATGCCTTACAATCCTCGCGGGCAACTTTCGGGCTATCGTCCGGCGGAAAAACCGGACGCGGACTCGGCTTAGGGTATGTTGAATTGATCCCCGTCGCGGACTCTGATTATATTTATGCTGCCATCGGTGAGGAACTTGGACTTTTGGGGGGATTACTGATAACCTTTGCATTGATTACGTTTGTCAGTGCAGGAGTTCGAACCGCATTGGATGCGCGGGATATGTTTTGCAAACTTTGTGCAGCTGGATTGACTGCTTTTATCGGTTTTCAGGCTTTGGTCAATATGGGCGGAATAACCCGCGCTCTACCAATGACCGGGATTACATTACCCTTTGTCAGTCACGGTGGTTTTAGCTTGATAACCAGTTTTATTATGCTTGGAATGTTGATGGCTTTTTCACATCGAAATGCTATTGATGCCAGCATTGATAACGCAAAGTAATTGGTAATAAAAAAGTAAACGGCAACAGTAAAAAGTGTAGAAAGTATTTATTCTCACAAATATTTATGTTAATCTGTGTGTAATTTGGTCGTTTTACTTAAATTCAAAAAGATTCCGAAGTTTTAAAGCAAAAAGAAAAGTAAATAATTCGCAGGCTTACCCCAATTTACTGATTTAACACTAATTTTTTTTACTTTTTACTTTTTACTTTTTACTTCTAAATTTAAATTCTCGGAGAAAATAATGACGCAAAATTCTATTCAGATGATTTCATCAGCAGTTTCAGACAGAGGTTTAAACGAAAAACGTGCACATAACGAAGATTCATACCTTGAAATGCCTGAACACGGGTTATTTGCCGTAGCTGATGGGGTCGGCGGTGCCCAAGCCGGAGATGTAGCCTCGCAAATGGCAATGGAAATACTAGCCGAAGCCTTTAATAATTTAAGAGCAGGTGGGGATGTCGAGGAAATGATGAGCATTGCCATTTCACGAGCGAATGGGGCAATTTACCAAATGTCTCACGATTTACCCCAACTTTCGACCATGGCAACCACCATCGTTGCCCTACAAGTTACCCAAAATATAGCAACCATTGGACATGCCGGAGATTCGCGCCTCTACCGGCTTGATTCCAAAGGTAATCTTTTCCGCGAAACTCAAGATCATTCAGTTGTGGAAGAAGAAGTTCGGGCTGGTCGAATGACACCGGAACAAGCCGAAAATCATCCAAGTAAAAATGTTATCAGTCGGGCACTTGGGGCAGAAAACACAGTCGAAGTTGATCTGAAAACGATTATGTTTGAGCCAAACACGACGTTTTTACTTTGCTCTGACGGTATTACCAGACATATTACTGATGTCGAAATTCGAGAATTATTAGCCCTGCCGCACCCACCTGTTCTAATTTGCCAACAAATGAAGGATATTTGTTATGAACGCGGTGCGGAAGATAATTTAACGGCTGTCATCGTTAGACTTTCAGCCCCAGAAACGGCACAAATCTCTGATTTTGAAGAAAATACTGTCCCTGCAACCCGTGAAGTTGCAATAACTCAACCTGATATTGATGATGCCCCAACTCAAAATTTAGAAATGCCAAAGGCTGCTCAAACTTTTGAGGATCCAACCCATATCTCAATTCCGGCAAATCAACCGCCCGTCAATACAATGACCATTTTGGGCGATAATTCAGGACAAAGTGTTAAAAGCAATTATGAAAACGATGTAATTTCTGCCCAAACCGAACCCAAACAAGGTGGCGGATTCTTCGGCAAATTCCTGCTATTTTTACTTGGCTTGTTACTCGGTGGAGCATTAGGTGCCGGAGGCTATTATTATTGGCTGACGACACAACCTACCCCCGAACCGCAAGTTCCGCAATTAACCAAAACCGAATATAAAAATATTCCTTTTGAAACTTTTGAAAAAGCCAGACGTGATGTCGATGCAAATCCAACCGTTTACTTGGCAAAGTTTGGCTCATCAGCAGAGGATGCTGAAGGATTCTATTTGAATGGACGTGCACAGATATTGATGGAAAAATATGAAGAAGCATTAAAAACTCTGGCAAAAGCTAAAGAAATGTTGGAAGAATACAAGGGTGAGAATAAAGCGACTTTACAAAATGAGATCGCCTTTGCTACGGCTTCTATTACGAGCCTTGAATCAACCAAAAAGATTGAAAATGATAAAACTAAAAACAATCAAATTGTTCCAAATAGTAACATCAGCACTAACGAAACTAAAGGTAGTTCCAATGCAAATTCGGGTAAAAGTAATTCTGCCGGAAATGCAAATAAGGGTAATTCCAATAGTTCATCGAACGCAAATACAAAATAGAATTTTTAATTAAGCAAAAATTAAGGCAATCCAAGATAAAATATATTCTTGCGATTGCCTTTTTTTGATATTTTCAACTTTAGGAAGGCTTTTTAGCATCTGCATAAAACCCTTTATACTCGGTTTTCAACCCGGGTTCCAACAAAAACGCCTTATCAAAATCTTGGAGGGCTTCCCTGTTTTTTTTCAGTTTCAAATAAAGCAATGCGCGGCGGACAAAGGCTTGTGATTGTTTCGGATCTAACTCAATTGCTTTGGAATAATCGGCAATTGCGGAATCGACATTAATATTTTCCAATGCCGTTCCACGATTCAAAAAAACGACGGCATTTCTGGGAAAGATTTCGATCGCTTTAGTATAATCGGCAATTGCTCCTTGATAATCTTTTAATGTTTGTTTGGCTACTCCGCGATTTATCAGTGTTTCGATGCTTTTTGGAAGAATTTGCAATGCTTTATCAAAATCAGGTAAAGATTCTTTTATCAGTCCCTTGCCTTGTAATGCCGAAGCGCGACCAAAATAAGATTGGGCGTGAGCAATTTTATCGTAATCCTGTGTCAAACCTTCAAAGATCGAAATGGCTTTTGTAAAATCCGTAATCGCCTCATCATTTTTCCCAATTTGCACATAAATCGTCCCCCGATTGTAATAACTCAAAGGATATTTAGGATTAATTTCAATAACTTTAGAAAAATCCTCGACTGCCCCGTTCGGATCATTGCGCAAAAGTTTAATATTTGCCCGATTATTATAGGCATCAACCAGCTTTGGATTGAGCAAAATTGCCTGGTCATAAGCGGCTAAAGCTTTATCATCATCACCTTTTTGCTGGAATTCCAGACCTTGATTATAAGTTATTGCAGCTTTTTCATAATTAGATTGAGCAAAAACTGTCAGGGTAACAACAAAAACGATTAAGAACGTAGAAAGGAAAGAGTTCATAATAATTCTCCGTTAGGATTTTTTGCTGGAGGCTGACTTATAATACAATAAAAAGAAACTTTTTAAACAAAAATATTAATGCCAAAAAGAACAGACATTCATAAAATTTTAATCATCGGCTCAGGTCCGATTGTCATTGGTCAAGCGTGTGAGTTTGATTATTCGGGAAAGAAAGCAAGTTTGATTATTTTCCTTCCCGTAATTTGCCGAGATTTAAAGAACAACTGATTAAAACTTGATTTATTCAGCAGCTTTTAATTTTTCCAAATATTTGTCACTGAAATCAATATTTAGTTCTACCCAAAGAGGCAAATGGTCAGACATTTGCCAGGTTCGCCATTTTTTTGTGAAATAGTTTTTACGTTTTTCATCAGTATCGCCCCATTTGTCTTGAATACTTGAAATATCAAAGTAAGTTTTGAAATCAGCGGGGCGAAAAACGGATTCGTAATAATTGAAAACTCCGGCTGTTTTCTCGCTTTTGCCGAGTTCCAGTTCGTTCTTTTTGCTGTAAAACGCAATTTGGTCATAAAACTTGTCGCGGTTCATATTTGATCCCGCGCCGTCTGTGTCTTCGCCTCCGGAATCCTCCTCATCCCCTTCAACCGCCGCACCACCCGGGGCAACCGTTATTGGAGGCGGAAGCGGCTGAACTTCTTCCGGCTGGTTTTCCAAAAAAGCATCGGGAATTTTATTTTTGACGAGTTCGGAAGGTAAAAGGAATTTTTGGTCTTTTAGTGCCTTCATTGTTTTGTCAGTCGGCGAAACGATATTCATATCTCCAAGCAGAATATAATTTTCCTCGTCTTTATCGGCTCGAGTCCGTAGAAATTCGGCAATTTTGCTGATTTCCTTAATGCGTTTTTCAAGTTTTTCCCCGGTATCCGCCCCGTAATAGAGATGCACCGTATTCAATGTAAAACGGCACCAACCTGATTGAAATTTGACCATAAACGGCGTTCTTGCAAACTGCGTTCCGTCAATCAGAGCCTTTTGCGGCAAAACCACTTCTCCGGCAATATTACGAAACAAAACCTTGCCCTTATCAAAAACAAACGCCATTCGTTCACTGTTTCCACCCGAACCCTCTGTTACATCTGTCGCGATATAGCTCCAAGTTGGTCCCAGAATGTCCATCATTTTCAAAAACGGCTGCATATTATCGTTGACTTCCTGAACAGCGACAATATCAAAAGCAGAAATTATTTCTGCCATATAATAGAGCGATTCGGTCAATCGAGGCTGAGGATTAAGCCGCGAGCCACCAAAATCGCGGATGTTCCATGTTGCCAGCAAAAGCGAATTACGAATCGTTCGCGACGGAATTTCTTTCGCCAGTTTTTTTCGCAAACGCAAAATTCCATCAATTGTTCGGTTGCGGTCTTCCTTTTTTAAAGATTTTAAGCCCGGATACATTGGCATATCAGTTAGTCTCCTTTTAAAATAAACATATTGAAATTTTTGTTTCCTAATCTAAATGTTTTTTTCTTACAAAAGATTACAATTTTTTTTGAAATTCCAATTACTATTTTATTTCAACTATTAACCAAGGGCGGTTCGACTTTAACAAGGTGAGCTTATGAATTATAATTTTGTGAATAATAAAAATGCCAAAAAGAACAGACATTCATAAAATTTTAATCATCGGCTCAGGTCCGATTGTCATTGGTCAAGCGTGTGAGTTTGATTATTCGGGAACCCAAGCGTGTCGCGCCCTTAAACAAGAAGGTTTTGAAGTGGTGCTGGTAAATTCAAATCCGGCAACAATTATGACCGATCCTGAGATTGCGGATAAAACTTATGTCGAACCATTAACAGTGGAAACATTGACCGCAATTATCGAAAAAGAACGCCCTGATGCACTGCTTCCAACCGTTGGGGGACAGACAGGATTGAATCTCTCGGTTGACCTTTTTGAACAAGGAATCCTGGATAAATTTGGCGTAAAACTCATTGGCGCAAACATCAATGCCATCAAAGTTGGCGAAGACCGCGAACTTTTCAAACAAGCGATGGACGAAATCGGCATTCCGAGTGCCAAAGGCGGTTTCGCGCACACTTGGGAAGAAGCGCGAAAAATCGTCGAAACGACAGGTTATCCGGCAATTATTCGTCCGGCATTTACGCTTGGCGGAACGGGCGGCGGGACGGCTTATAATCCCGAAGAATTTGAAGAAATCGTCGAACGCGGGCTTTCTGCTTCGCCGATTTCGCAAGTTTTAATTGAAGAATCAATCTTAGGTTGGAAAGAATACGAACTCGAAGTAATGCGCGATTTGAATGA
>DAORIL010000152.1:0-11575 GCA_035438525.1 Pyrinomonadaceae bacterium | reverse complement strand
CGATTTTTTTAGCGGGATACAGTCGCGGCGGAGCCGCTGTCATTGAAATTGCCAAATGGCTCAAGCAAGATGGCATTCCGGTTGAATGTTTAGTCCTGTTTGATCCGGTTGATAGGTCGCGGGTCATTGGCGAAGGTCCATACGGTTGGAGAGATTCTCCGATAGTTGATACTGTCAGCAATGTGATTTATGCACAACGTCAAACAATCACCAAATCCCGGGAATCATTCGGAAACTGTGGTAAAAAATACCAAGACCGCAGCAAAACAAAGTTGGTTTTTAACTCGTTTTTTTGCACTCACGGCGGGATGGGCGGAACTCCTTGGAGCGAGCCGAAAGTTGGCTTTATTGATGAAGGTTTCCCCGATTTTGGAACTCAGGTAACCGTTGCCCAAGATAAATTAGGTTCAGAAAAAGTGCAGCGTTGGGTTTATGAAAGATTATTCGAGATCGTCGATGCCTGTAAGCAACGATTGGATAAAGAAGGCACAGTTTCCGCAAATCCGGGATTTCAAACTCCAACCCAAGGTGCAATCGGAATTACTCCCGTCAATGGACAACGTATCCATATTGTTCAACCCGGCGATTGGCTTTCAAAAATTGCGCTTAAATATTACGGCGATGCCATGAAATACACGATTATTCATAAAGCAAATTTAGGCGTTATCGGTCCGAATCCAGACATTATCAAACCAGGTCAAAGATTAGTGATTCCGTAAGGTTTGTCTGTTCGAAGAGACTTGCTGCCTCTGTTTTTTTTGAGGTATTGGTTGTAAAAATAAAAGCCGTCCTGATTAATTTCAAGACGGCTTCTTTTTTCCGGTTAAGCTTACAATTATTTGCTGGCGGCTTTTTTTGTGGCAGTTTTCTTTTCAGCTACGGCTTTAGTTGCTTTAGCTTTGGTAGGTGCTTTAGTTGCAGTTTCTTTATTTTGATTGAGCATTCCTGACCAATTGTATTCCGGTTGAGCAACTTCACCGCTTAATTTGTTGATGACAAATTCGGTCATTGCATTAACGATCCAATTATGGTTAGATTCGCCGACCGAAGCGAGTTCTGCATCAGGCGCAGGATTCATAAAGTCAATTGCATAGGGAATTCCGTCTTTGATCGCAAATTCGACTGTGTTCAAATCGTAACCCAACGCTTTGCAAATGGTGATAACGTCTTTTTCAACCCGTGCGTGGAGTTCAGGCGAAAGATAATCTTCGACATTAACATATTGCATTCCTGAGAGATACGGTTTTGAAGGATCATACGGCATAATCAGAACTTTTTCTTGTCCAACACAATAGCAGCGAACAAATTGATCGTATTCGATGCCTTCCTGCAAGGTCATACAGAGTTTGTCCGATTGATTATATTCTGACCAAAGTTCTTCTAATGAATGAATTTTTGAAACATTTTTCCAACCGCCACCGTCGTGTGGTTTCAAGAAAGCAGGGAATCCAACGTAGTCAACCACACCTTGCCAATCAATTGGAAATTCAAGATTGCGGAGTGATTCGCTGGTAATGTCTTTAATATAATTGTGTTGCGGCAACAGAACGGTTTTCGGGATTGCGACACCGATTTTATTGGCTAAACTGAAATTAAAGAACTTGTCATCAGCCGACCACCAAAAAGGATTGTTGACGATATAAGTTCCCTGGAGAGCCATTTGTTTCAAAGTTGCGCGATAATACGGAACTTCGTGCGAAATGCGGTCGATCACCAAATCATATTTCTTGGGATCATCCATTTTGATTCCGCCGACTTTGACCATTTCAGCTACAATTTTGCCCTTACCTTTTTCGTTAATGCTTTTAATAATTGATTCGGGGAAAGTTTGCTCACGCCCGACTAAAATTCCAACTTTTTTCATTTTTAATAAATTTCCTTAAATAAATAATTGTTAAATATATTGGTTAAAATTTCGATAATTACCGAAACAAGTAATTTATCGTAAATATGATTGCGAGGCAAGGTTTAGACAAATTTTATAGGATTGAAAAAGGGTTGCGCATTCCAGGAGCAAAGGAATTGGCAGGGATCTATTTTTACTTTTGATGCATGTCCAGAAGCAGAGCAAAGGAGGCCTTATGGAGTTAGCGGCAACCCATATCTAGCCGTCATTGAGTTTTTTCTGCATTTGAGATGGCAGTCATTGTTGGTTTTTGACCAAAGTATCGAACCGCAACTACCACCTTTTTGCTTACTCTTATTAATGAATTTGTCGTTTCTACCCGATAATTACAATCATCTCTGAAAGACACACGAAAAACTTCAGGCGAAGGGGTAGCAAATACTGTTCAGTTGAGGTTCTTTAATTACTTAGGTAAACAAACTGACGAGCAACTGGAACTGCCATTGGGAACAAGGCAGGCACAAACGGTGCAAGTTGGATGGCAAGGAAGTCCATCTCTTATTGTTGGACAACTTCCTAAAGGATTGTTACAGGGAAAACCTATATCTATCGAACAAGGAAAGCAAATGGGACCTCCTGATTGAGCCATCGTTGCGGTCGGGGCAACCAGCGAAGAGATTAGTGGCAAAGCAATCATTGAAGCCAGACCTGCTTTGCGAATAACCTCTCGCCGGGATACTCCTCTAAAATAATTATTCTTTTCGCCAATCAGGAGTTTGTGTTTCTGCAGCTCATCCAAAGCCAGAAGGATCAAATCATCGCTGAATTTTGTTTGACGTTTCAATTCAGAAAAAGATGTTTTTCCATCGCAGGCATTGAAAACGATTGCCGAAGTTTCATTCAGCAAAAAGGCTTTATCGGTCATCAGGTCGTAAACTAAAAGATCTTTGTTTGCTTCCTGAATGACAATATTTTCGGTTCTTGAAATTGGTAGTTTCATAATATAAAAAAGTTCCTAAAATCAATTAGAAACTGCCGGAAAATCTTCGGGGGTCTTCAAAACAAAAGATTTCAAACAGTTTCTAATTTCAGGCAATGACCTCTCGAAGTATTGAAAGGTTTTCCTTTAAGACGAACCCTTTGGCTCCAATTTCGTTGGCAATGGTTCGTAAATTTGCATCGTCAAAGCTGGCTAAAAAAACGATTGCTGCATTCGGAAAAGATTGCTTAACTTGTTGAGCGGTTTCAAAACCGCCTGATTTTTTCATCTCAATATCTAACAAAATCCAATCGGGAAGAAATAACCCATATGCCGCCAAAATTTTTTCGCTCTCGGCGCATTCCTCAATTTCATCGGCAATGTCCCGGATAAATCGTTTGATCATTTGCCTCAGTTCGGGATTATCAGAAGCAATTAAAACTTTCATTTAGCAAAAGAATTAGGCAAATCAAATTTGGTTAAGTTGTTGTAATTATTGCGGGAAAAGTTAGATTTGAGAATAGGAATGACTACCCATTTTTTATGGGGAGGACTACCCATTTTATAAACGGAATTAGGCGGAAAATAATTCGTTTTTGTGGAGGATAGCGAATTTGAGCAGAGCGTTACTGCCGTGAATATTCAGTTTGGTGCAAATATTTTCACGATGGCGTTCAACCGTGCGAACGCTGATAAAGAGAATTTCGGCAATTTCACGACTGGTTTTTTCATCTGCAATGAGTTTTAAGACACGGCATTCGGCAGCGGTCAGGTCATTAATATTTTTTTCGGATTGATTAAAGAGAGTATTTCTTTGACTGCGTTGAAAGAGAAATGAAGTCAATTGTGAACTGATAAAATTTTCTCCATTAGCCACTGCTTTGATACCTGCTACAATATCTTCAATCGCACTTTCTTTCAATAAATAACCTTTGACACCCAAATCCAAAGCAGTATTGAACATTCCTTCGTCATTATGCATTGTCAGAAAAATAATGCGGGTTGCAAGGCTGGAGTTTTGCAGTTCGCGGGCAACGTCAAACCCTGTTAACCCCGGCATATTGACATCTAAAATCGCAATTTCGGGTTGGATATTCAGAATCAATTCAAGCGCTTGTTTACCGTTTGAGGCTTCGGCAACTACCTTCAAGGTGTTATCAGTTGCGATCATCATCGCTAATCCGCGTCGAAATACCGGATGGTCATCAGCAACTAAAATTTGAATTTCATTTTTCATTTTTCAAAATAAAATTAACTAAAACAGTTGTTCCACTATTCTTTTGAGTCTGAATTTCAAACTCTCCATTGAGCATTTTCACCCGTTCTTCGATTCCTTTTAATCCAAAACCGAAATGTCCGTTACTCGAATTGTTTTTATCATTTACAAAACCTTTTCCGTCATCCGATATTTTTAGATTTATACTGCTTTTATCCTTTATTATCAATACATCAGCGTTTTTTGCCTCCGAATGTTTGATAATGTTACTGACACATTCCTGCAAAATGCGGTAAAAAATTACTTCATCATCGGGCGCAAATAATTTGTCAATTTCATCAATTCTGGTCTTAAATTTAATACCGGATGAAATTGAGACTTGTTCCAGCATAAAGGTAATTGTTTTACTTAAACCAATTGTTTCGATTTGGTGGGGACGTAAATCGTAAATTATTTCCCGGACTTCATTGAGGGCAAGCAAAGCAGTTGAAGATATTTCATCAAGCTGTTCACGAACCGGTGCATCTTTTTCAATAAAATTGAGACCGAGAGCCGCCCAGTTTTTGATGATAATCAGATGTTGACCTAAATTGTCGTGCAGTTCGGCGGCAATTCGCTTGCGGTCAGATTCCTGCGATTCGATCAACTGGCGCGAAAAAGTTTGTTGTTGTTGACGTTTTTTTGCTAACTGAAAAATACGCAGACGATAAAATAAGATGATACTAAAAATTGCGATTACCGAAATACCTAAATTAAACCACCATTTTTTCCAGATCGGGATAGACAGAACAATTACAACTTTACTCGCAAATTTGTTATTCCAAACACCATTCGTGGTTGATGCGGTCACCAAAAATTGATAGCTGCCAGCCGGAATTTGCGTGTAATAAGCTGCTCGCCGCGTGCCGACTTCGATCCAATCCTGATCGTAACCTTCAAGTTTATATTTAAATTTCACCTGTTCCGGTTTGGTAAAATTCAAACCTGTATAATGAATCTCCAGATTTTTAACGTCAGGTGAAACTTCAATTTTTGAACCGGATTCAATTTGTTTTCCGTCTAAAAAAAATTCTTCGATATAAACCGGCGGAGGTAAATCGCTAATTTTCGGGTCAACCATAATTGCGCCTTTGATGGATGGAAACCAGTGTTTTCCATCACTGGCAATCCATCCTGCGGGAGAGTGTCCGCCATTGCCTTCACTGCTGAGCATCCCGTCGGAAACTCCGTAAGAAGCGCAGGCAATCGTCTTAATTTTGCCTTCCGCTAGATCGTTCAAAGCGGAACGCGAGATAACCGACACTCCGCGATTGCCAAGCATCCAAAAATTATCTTTATCGTCCACCAGAATCCGTGAAATAATGTCTTCGTTCATCCCTTCACGAGTTGTAATCGGAAAGAATCTGCCATCTTTGAAACGATTTAAGCCGCCGCCGTAAGTTCCGATCCAGATTACCCCGTCCTTATCCTGAAAAAGATCGCGCACATTTTCGTTTGTTAAACCGTCGATGGTCGAATAATTGGTAAAAACTCCGTCTTTTAAACGACTGAGCCCGGTAACAGTCCCAAACCAGATTCCGCCTTCCCGGTCTTCCATAATCTTTTGGACGCCGCTATTTGGAAAGGGTATTTTTTCACGGTTATTGTCTTTTATTATTGTTAAAAATTCCTTTGTCGGAAAGAACAAAGATCCTTGACTATTTTCAAAGACGATGTTGCCTTGGATGTCATTTACTTTACTAAAATCGTCTAATTTTCCATTTTTTAAGGTTACCAATCCTTGGCTCTGTGTTCCAAACCAAAGAGTCCCGTCATTGGTTTGATACGCTGACTCAAAATTATTAGTAAAATTTTGGGAAACATTTTCAAATTTTCCGTTCTGAAATTTGTATAAATTATCCGCCCCTATCCAAAGGTTTTTTTCTTTGTCTTCAAAAGCAAATGAAACTTCGGAATCGGTCAATCCGTCGGCTTTAGTAAAAGTTCTGGCTGTCTGTTGCTTAAAACGGATCAATCCTTCGCCATTTGTTCCAACCCATAAATTTCCTTCACGATCGGTGATCATCAGGCGAAATAGATTAATTTTGTCAGGCTGATCTATCAATAATTCACCTACTTTATCATCTGCAAAACGATATATTTTATTATCAATTTTGACTAAATAAGTATTGTTGATGTCTTCTACAAAACTGAAATTAGCGTTCTGTTTTTGAATAAGAGGAATAAATTTCCCATTCTCAAAACGTGCCAAACCATTAAGTCCGAAGACCCAGAATTTATTCTTACTGTCTATAAAAATTCTAACTTTTGGCGGTCCGCCGGGAAAATTAGCTACATCTTTATCAGGTGGAAAAGTGTTTTCATATGGGAAAAAACGTGTTGTCCAATTTTGGAATTGATAAAGTCCATTGAACGTAGAAATCCAAATATTGTTTGAATCGTCTTCAGTAATTGAACCAATGGCAGGGTTTGGTTCATTGGGCAAGACAATTCGTTCCGCAACCGGTTTTCCTTCAGGATTGGGTGTAAACTTCAGATTGACAGTCCAAATTACCCCTTTTTTATCAACACAAAAGGGTTGGATCAGGGCTCGTTCAGTATTTGACGGTTCTAAAATTGAGGCAAATACTTCATCTTTGTATGAAATGAGATTGCCATACTGGGTCCCGATCCAAAGAGTTCCATTTTTATCCTCAAATAAAGTGGTAATCCGATTCGATTTTATTGCCGGAGCATTGATCGTGTTAAAGATTTTAAATTTGATTCCGTCAAATCGAACCAACCCGCCAAATGTTCCAAACCAAATATAACCGTCCCTGGTCTGAACAATCGAAGTTACTGAATTTTGAGGCAAACCGTTTTCCGTGGTCCAGGTTTCAGACTGATATTGTGCAGTTGTAATTGAGGCAAGAGCAAAAAAAATAATTGCTGAAAAAAAGAAATTTAGCTGAAATGTGTGCAAAATCTGATTGTTCTGATTGAAAATTTGTAGTTACATTTATACAAAATTATTCAAGAATCAGCAATCTAAATTTTTGAATGAAAATAAAAAAACGAGACTGAAATTTGAATTTCTAATCTCGCCTTTTCTCTAAATTTTATTACTAATAATTAGCGGTTTGTTTCCGGTAAAAGCTCGTAATTCCCCATCGCCCGATTATGAGCATCAAGTGCGCCCATTGCGTCCGAAGTCGCATCGAGCATCTGTTTGGTCATCGTAATTGAATCGCTTAGTTGCTCAAAATCAAGCATATTAAATTTATCGGGGGTAGAAATTGTGACAATTTCATCATTCAAATAGCCAAAGAAGTTTTCGATTGACTGCAATTGTCCTTCGACCAATTTGACACTTTTTTCGAGTTCGTCAAATGAGGCAATCCGGCGTTTAAGAATTTCAACATTAGTTTGTTGAATTCGTCGGGTTTTTTCATCAGGCGAAGTTTCAGCCGCACGATAGGCTTGGCTTAATTGATTGTGAACTGCCTGACGATTGATTGATTTTAAATGTTGTTTACGGCGGCGATAAATGTCCAGCAAATCTACAAAATCCTCCCAGCGATGTTCCAGTGTTTCCAGATTTTTAGGCAATTCCCGGGCGCCGGTAAATTTGTAGTAGTTTTTAATGATATTGTCTTTTTGTTGTCCAAGATAAAGCACCGCTTCGCGTTCACGCGGGCTAAAGGTGCTGATCAGTTGTTGCCGATTGGATTTATTAAGTTCACGCAGACGAGTTTTTTCACGGGCATTGATGAGTCGTTTATAAGCAGGCATGACAGGAACGACTATCATATAAATCAGTTCGCAAAGAAGAGCAATCGCCAGGGGAATCACGCTTTGAGTATAAGCTGCCGCCACCGCAAATCCTGCCAATCCCCAAAAATTGACCGGTTCTTTAACGGCTTCTTTGACGTATTTGGTATTATATTTGCTGATTTCTTCTGAATATTTTGCTAAATCTGCCATAAAAACTATTTCTGCTCTTTTAATTTTGCTAACTTTGCTTTCAAAACTTCACTATTTTTCTCATCAACTTTTGAGCTAATAAATCATTACTTCACCATAATTCTATAGGGAAAAGTTTGTGAGGTTTTCATTAATTCCGCCGGGGCAATCGTCATTTAATTATTTTCGCTGTTGGTTTCGGGAACTCCAGCATTTAATTGATTATTGGTTGAACTTGAACCGCTGCCAAGTAATCCCATATTCATTTTGTATTCCAACAATTTGTCCTGAAGCTGCATTTCTTCGGCTTCACGTTCGATGTCCTGCATTTTTGCATCAACATTTGACGAACCAAGTTGAAGTTTTGCTTCAGCCGCTGCAACTCTGCGGTCAATTTTCTCGCGCATTTCATTAAAGGTCGAAGAATCATCGCCCAAATTGAATGTTTCCATCGTTTGCGCAAGTTGTTCTTGCAGACGGGCTTGTTTTGATGCGCTGATCAACTGCATTGCTTCGGCAGAGCGTTTTTGCATATTCAGCACATAGTTATCCCGTGCTTTCAATGCTTGTTTGGACGCATTTTGAGCGTGTTCGAGTTGTATGCTGGTCTTTTGCAATTCAGTTTGTTTTTGACTTAATTGACCAATATACGCTGTTGCTACATCATCACGTCCCAGTTTGACTGAAGCTTTTATTTTTGAGTCTAAATCAACAACTTCTTCAGAAAGCCTTTCTTTGCTTTTGGCTAAAAGACGTTCGGTTGCCATTACCTGGGCGACTGAATTATTGAGATCCGGCACGCGCTCGCGCATATCGCGGATAGTTTGTTGAAGCACCATTTCCGGGTCTTCTAATTTGTCAAGTGCGGCTCCCGTTCCCGCACGAAATATTCTCTTGAATCTTTGCCACAATCCCATTTTTATCACTCCTCAATTTTGCAGAATCAAAACTGCAAAGAACCTTTACGTTACAACATTTGTCAAAGTTGCAAAATATAAAACAGTATATCTAAAAACAGGTCTAAATTAAATGGAAAAATGTCAAAGCAAAGTTTTTCTACGAAATTTGAGAATGAAATTTGCAATTGATCAAAGAAAGTTAGACAAAGTTGAGTGAATTCAATAAATTTTGGGGCAAATTATCTTTGAAGAGTGTTTGAATCAAACTAATAAATCAGATATTTTACCGCTTTAGAAAAGAAGAAATGGCAGCAAAGTTGTAAAAGAAATTATCTGCCTCCGATTTTATTTGATAATCCTAAATTTATTTTCCGTTGGCGTGTAGGAAATCGAGTATTGAGTCCAAAAGTCACTGAAGATTTCAGATCTAATAAATGATTTGTTCTTTAAAATTGAATAGGACTTTTGCTAATTGGGGAAAGTTATTGAAAATTAACACTTATGACTACCCTGAACTTCATTAAGCGCTCGCATTCTCAATAATTAACTAATCATAGACAAAAGTCCTAGCTTAGAGAAACTAAGGTTTCTTTTTCTTTTTCGGCGGTGCGTTAGTCGGTGTTGTTGAAGTTGAATCCGAAGAAGTCGAGTCTTTTGGTGGCGGAGGCGGACGATGTCCGTCTCTCGGCGTTGTTGAATCATCGCCTTCACTTGGTGGACGATTTCCACGCGGTTCAATCGGATTACCATTCTCGTCTAATGGTGGCGGCGGTTTTTCCGTCGAATTTTCTCCGTCTTTCGGCGGAGGCGGTTTTTTTCCACGTCTTTGGGTTGTGGTGGTTGAATCATCAGTAGTTGTTTGCCCGCCTGCGTTATCATCACGGCGGGGAGGCGGACCTTGACGATTTTCACCGCCGCCACTTCCTGCTCCCGGAGGGGGACCGCCACCCGGACGACCGCCCCCGCCGCCACCGGGACCTCTTTGAGCTAAAACATCAGTTGCCAACAGTCCTGATACTGCAAGTCCTGCCAAAAGTGCAATATTTAGTAGTTTTTTGTTCATTTCTCTCCTCGTAAACTAAAAATAGGCTGGGTTAATAAAATAGATTGAAAAAAATATTCAATCCCTAATTTGCGAAAGTTACTACTTCAACTTTTACTTGAAAATGATTTTGATTGCTGTTTGTAATTAATTAAATGACTGATGGTTAATTTGCGTAAATAATCTTTGAAAATAATATTGCGGTCTAAATTTTCAAATTCGTTGTAAAATTGGATAAAGACTTTGATCGTTAAAGTTTCAGCTGT
Source organism: Pyrinomonadaceae bacterium (assembly GCA_035438525.1). Taxonomy (GTDB): domain Bacteria; phylum Acidobacteriota; class Blastocatellia; order Pyrinomonadales; family Pyrinomonadaceae; genus JAIBCC01. Next base: position 1,385 of record DAORIL010000152.1, on the reverse strand, counting down.
TTCGTGGTCTTGTGTTATTTGAAGACACAATCGGAAAATTTGCTGATGATGGACTTTGAACAGACTTTTTAAATGTTGTTTTTTATCAATTAATGCGAAGGGAGCAACGGTTTCAGCCTTTTGATTCTTGGTCTTAAAAAATGGAATAAAAGATTTGCCTTTGATTGCCGAAAACATACTCAAAACCTCAAATTTTAATAATCCACTTAACATATTTCACCTTGATCTGAAAAAAAGTAATATCAGTTTCCGACTGATTTTATTGAATTGTTTCCTGCTTTTCGGTTCATCTCGAAATGTTGCGTGTTGCAAAATTCTTTCCAATTCTACCCGCGGAAACTGATACTACTTAGCCCTTTTACTTTTAAAGGAGTCACTAAATGATCTTCGCCAGATTTTCAAATTAGTTACTCGCAATTGTATTTAGCAAGGGTCATGCCAAAGTTTGGCGGATGTGTAAATGTGACAAATAAAGGGCTTCTAGCAATTATTAAAAGGTTGGAAATTTTGAGGAAAAATAAGTGTGACAAATTTAACCGAAATGATTATTTAAGGAAAAATTAAGTGAGAAAAAATTAATCAGAGTGAAGTTAGGGAAGTTGCGGAAGTAAAGTTTTCTTCTTTTCCTAAACTTCCTTAAACTTCCCTAACTTTCCAAACTTAAAACGAATATCGAGCCAACGCCTTCCTGACTTTCCACAGTCACACGTCCGCCGTGTTTTTCCACAACTCCTTTGACGAATGCTAACCCAAGTCCCGTTCCAATTGTTTCCGAAAGAACATCACGTTCAAGCCGGTAAAAATTATCGAAAATGCGCGACAATGATTCTTGCGGGATTCCATAGCCATTGTCTTTGACGATGATTTGAGCTTCATTTTGAGTCTTAACTGATTTGATCTCAATATTTGATCGAGGTGGAGAATATTTAATGGCATTGTTCAAAAGATTATCAATGGTTTGCTTTAATAATTGGGCATCAGCCTGAATAGTCAGCGGTTTTTCATTTTTGATAAGTTGAATTTTAGTTTCTTTTTCCAAGGCAAAAGGATTGGCGGTTTGAACACAATTTTCCAATAATTCATTAAGATTAACTGTGGAAATTTGCAAATTCTGTCCGCCGGATTCGAGCCGTTTAATGTCCAGAAAACGGTTGATAAGCTCATTCAAACGAATGGCTTCTGAATGAATGGTAGCGAGCATTTCCTGTGATTCTTCCGTAGAAACAGGGAATTTTCGCAAAACATCGCTCAATCCTTGAATCGAGGTCAAAGGCGCACGCAATTCGTGTGAAACGAGCTGCACCGTTTCGGCTTTCAAGCGATCAAGTTCACGCTGTTTAGTGACATCCGAAAGCAAAACCAAGATTCCGAGAATTTCAGCCTTT
>DAORIL010000151.1:0-11582 GCA_035438525.1 Pyrinomonadaceae bacterium | reverse complement strand
ATTCAACACTACCTTGCTACTTATATGACTTTTTTCACCAAAAAATTTCAATCTTTTCCAGAACAATCCTCAATACAACTCTTTAGAGTCTTTCTAATTCGGGAAATTTGAACTCGTAAAGTGCTGATATTTAAATCAAATCGTTTGGCTAATTCTGCTCTTATCAATACTTTATCGGTTTTATCTACTTGATAATAGCTTAAAATAAGTGTCCTTTGTTCAGGAGGCAATTCTCTTAAACAATTGTCCAAACATTCAAGCTTAGGATCAATCCGATACTCATTATTGAATGCCTTTGTAATTGATTCATCAATGTGGAGTTCTCTCTTACGATTTGCTTCTAAGATGATTTTTGAGGCAATGCCAAAAAAATACAAAGATTTTTCTCCTTGGTATTTTTCGGAGATGGGGTCAATTTTTGAAATTACGCGGTTAAAAACCTCATCAGCCAGATCTTCTGAATCAGAAAAACCTCGGCTTATGAAGATTCTAATGAGTTTTTCTCGGATTTGCTGATACTTCAAACCCGCTTGGTCAATATCTTCGTCTAGCCAAAGGAGTAATTTGCTAAACGAATCAGGGGTAATCGTCCAATTTTTTTTCATTACTTAATAAATGCTAAAAGTAAATGGGAGCAAAACAAAATTTTTTGAACACGATAAAACATAAATTATTACCCGTCAATGGTTTTGCAAATGTCGGTTTTATCAATATATTTCCCGCAAATACAAGACATTCTAACCTAAAAGAAAAAAAACACAAGTAGCTTCGAAAAAAAAATAATGCTCTGTAAATAAAAACCTTAGCTGTTTTGGAGATAATCTAAAATGACTCAAAAGTCAGATTGAAAAAAGTGTCTGAAAGCTCATAATTTAGAATAAACATAAAAATCTCTTTTTAATTTCATTTGAAATGAAGTTTTATAATAAAATTAAAACTGAAAGGATAAAAAATGCAAAAATTTCTAACCGCAAAGTGGCACAATCTGGTGATGGCGAATTATGTTGTTGAACCGGAATTGCTGCAAAACCGTGTTCCGAAAGGCACTACACTTGATTTTCACGAAGGTAAACTTTTTGTTAGTTTGGTTGGGTTTATGTTTCTTGAAACAAAAGTTTTAGGTATTCCGATTCCGTTTCACATCAATTTTGAAGAGGTAAATTTGCGGTTCTACGTCAAACGCGAAACAAAAGATGAGATCCGGCGAGGAGTTTGTTTTGTCAAAGAGATTGTTCCGCGTTTTGCGATAACTACTGTTGCCAGAACGATTTATGGTGAACCTTACGAAACTTGGAAAATGAGTCACGCCGAACAAGAAAAAGAATTAACCTACGTTTGGGAAAAAGATAACATAAAAAATTGCCTTCACGTTGAAGTTTCTGAAAGTCTTGGCGTTCCGGCAACAGGTTCAGAAGGTGAATTCATTATTGAACATTATTGGGGTTACACTAAACGCAAAGGCAACCGCACAGATGAATACAAAGTTGAACATCCGAAATGGGAACTTTTTAAGGTAAATTACGCCGAAATTGATGTCGATTTTGGTAAAACTTACGGCAAAGAATTTGCTTTTTTAAGTGACCTAGAGCCTGCTTCAATTCTGCTGGCAAAAGGTTCGGAAATCGCAGTTTATAAAGGTGAAAAACTTCGGTAAAGTTAAAGAACTAAATTCTAAATTCAAAATGAAAATATCAGAAATAAATATTTATACGATAAAATCACTCGGCGGAATCTCTTTAAATGAAGCAGTTATTGAAGAAAAAGGTTTGCAATATGATCGTCGCTGGATGTTGGTGGACAAAGATGGCAAATTTTTCACTCAGCGCGAATTTCCCAAAATGGCAACGCTCAAAGTTTCACTTGAACCTGACAGTTTACAAGTTTCACACGGAGACGAAGGTTTGTGTATTCCTTTAGCTGAAAATGAAACAGGCGAAGAAATTGAAGTCGTAGTTTGGAATAGTAAATTAACTGCACAAACTGCAGAAAGCCATATCAATGAATGGTTTAGTGATGCTTTGCAAACGAATTGTCGATTGGTTCAAATGAATCAAAACTCAAACCGCTTAGTTAATCCCGTTTATGCAGTTCACAAATTTCGAGATGTGGTCAGCTTTGCCGATGGCTACCCGGTTTTGGTAATTGGCGAAAATTCTTTGGCAGATTTGAATTCTAAGCTCGAAAATCCGCTTCCGATGAATCGTTTTCGTCCAAATTTGGTAGTTAAAGATTCCGAAGCCTTTGCCGAAGATAGTTGGAAAACAATTAAAGTTGGCGAAACGGTTTTTCATATCGTCAAGCCTTGTGAGCGATGTGTGATGACGACGATTGACCAAGAAAAAGGAATTTCGGACGGAAAAGAGCCTTTGAAAACTCTCTCAACTTATCGTTTGGTTAAAAAAGATGGCGAGTCAAAAATTCTTTTCGGGCAAAATTTGATTGCGGAAGAAGCCGGCAAAACGGTTAAGATCGGCGACCGGATTGAAATTTTGGAGACAAAATAGTGACTGAAAAAAGATACACAAATGATGAAATTACAGTAGTTTGGAAGCCGGAAACCTGCATCCACTCAACCCTTTGCTGGAAAGGATTAGTTAGAGTTTTTAACCCCAAAGCACGTCCCTGGGTAAATATAAACGGCGCAGAAACCGAAAAAATCATTGAGCAGATAAATAAATGCCCATCTGGTGCCTTATCTTATTTTTACAATTCGGAAAACGAAGAGTCTGCCAAGATTGAAGCCGAGTCTATCGTCGAAGTGATGGAAAATGGACCACTTTTGGTTTATGGCAACTTAAAAATTAAAGATGCGGCTGGAAACGAAACAACTAAACATAAAGTGACGGCTTTTTGTCGCTGCGGAGCTTCGGAAAACAAACCTTTCTGTGATGGTTCGCACAAAAAGATCGATTTCAAAGGATAAAAAATGATTATAGGCATTGTTGCAATTGCAAAAAATTTCGCCATTGGCAAAGCTGGAAAACTGCCCTGGCATTATTCCTCTGACCTTAAATTTTTCAAGCAAACCACTTTGGATAATGCAATTGTGATGGGTAGAAAAACTTTTGATTCCATCGGCAAGCCTTTGCCTAATCGGTTGAATATTGTTCTGAGTCGAACCCGCGAAATTGAAAATCCTCAACTAATTATTTTGCGTAATAAAGAGGCAGTTTTAGAACTTGCTAAATATTTGCAGGGCGATCTTTTTATTATCGGCGGCGCAAGTATTTATCAGGAATTTGCCGATGTCATTGAAAGATGGATAGTAACGGAAATTCCGCTGGTAGTTGAAGATGCGGACGCTTTTATGCCAAAAGATTTTCTTGCAAATTTTACTCTTTCCGAAGACAATGTGCTGGAAGAAAATCTAGTCGTCAAATTCTATCAAAAGGTAAAATAAATGGCACAAATTTGTGATAAATGCGGTTCGGATAAGGTTATTCCACAAGCCAAGGTCATTGAAGATAACGATCTAAGCGTAGTGGTAGATGAAAATCCTGACGCTGTATTTTTCAAGCGGAGGACTAGTTCAGGAATAACTGCAAAAGTGTGTGGAAATTGCGGATTTATTGAGCTTTACGCCAGTGATCCACAATCCATTTATTCAGCTTCCCAAGATCAACCACCTCATCTTAAATTGGTTAAATGATTTTATTTTTGCTCAAACTCAAAGTCATAAACATTTAATTGAGCAATCAATCCATCCGTTTTATAAATTAAATTGGCATTTAATTGTAGTTTATATTTTCCGCGTGCCAGCCCAAATGCACTATACGGAATAAAAACTTGTAAATCCGTATATTTAGCAGGATCATAAGCCGGACGCAAAAGTTTAAACGCTGCAACCTGTCCTGTTTTTGCCCTAAATCCCGTATCCGTTCCGTAAATCGGGGTGCCGTCATCCTTTTGTAAATAAAGAGCTAAATACGAATCAACATCTTTCATATTTTTGGCAGTAAAACTAATATGCACCCGCATTCCTAATTTGCCATTTTCGCGGACGTTAAAATCAGCCCACATATCCTCGTAATCGGCATCCGGCTCGGTTGTTTGCGGTTTGGTCGGAGTATTTTTGAGCGGAATTTCGGTCGGAGTTGTTCGCTCGTTCGTTCGTGTAGGAATTGGAGTTGGAGTTGGGTTATCAGCAACTTCACTTTGCGAATAATAAGCAATTAATCCAACTGCAAAAATCCCGATACCGCCCAAAATAAATAAAGCTAAAAGCCCTCCGATAATCAGAAACATTTTTGAGCCGCCTTTTTTAGGAGGAGGCATTTGCGGAGCCGTAGAAAATTGCGGAGCTGTAGAAAACGGCGTTTGATTTGAAATCACCGTTGGAGCCGTTGACGGTTTATCAAAATTGCTCACAACCGTTTTTGCTTCGTTGGATGTGTTCGGATTCGTATGCGGTGTTCCCGGATATGAAACAGTCGGCTGTTGGTTATATGAAGCAGTAGGCTGTTCACCAAAACTACTTGTTTCCAGAACAGTTCCGCATTCCATACAGAAATTCATTAAATCTCCGTTTTCAAATCCACATTTTTGACATTTTCTCACAGTTAAAAATTCTCCTTACTACCTACTAGACACCTTTTCCGAGAAAAATTTGCAGAAGCCTTTTTATGCTATTTTAACGCTTAAAAACAGAAGAATAAAGAGAAATTTTTTCCGGAACAAAATCTCGAAAATAATTTAACTATTGGACTTGGCTGTTTTTAGATAAGAAATCACGAAAAGCAGTCCCAAAAGTAAATCGATCGTTGCCAATCCGATCATTATTGAATGGACTCTGCCAAAAGAATAAAGGGTATAAACTGCAATCACGAACGGAAATTTTTCAAACAGAGCCGAAATCAACATCAGGGGGCGGTAGCGGACAGGATCACTGCCGATTAATAAAAAGATGATTTGAAAAGCCATTACCACCCCTACAAAACCGTAATAATATTCGGGATGCGTGATCGCTGGCGGATAATCAATCCCGTTTTTGGTTTCGAGAAAATATTGCGGAATCGTCACGATCAATCCATAAATTCCGGCAATCAGAAATGTGTATTTAGCAAATTTCATAGCATTTATTTAAATTTTTCTCCGTATTTGCTGTCAGCTAAAAACTTAGCAAAATCTTGAATTTCTAAAATATCTTTGACTGCTTGCTTTTTATCTGCGGCGTTTTTGTAATAGCTTTCACAAATTTTATAACCCATGTAATAGCCTAAATCTGCTGGTTTATCTTTCGCTTTATCGCCCTGATAAAGCCAATTGCTGACATCTTCGCCATTCATTTCCTTTTTGAATTCAAGCCATAAATCTTTTTCGATCGGATTTCCGTATTTGTGCAAATGCGGATTGATGGTATCGCCCGAAATCAATTCGGCAATAAAATCTGCACTTCCTTCTTTGATTGAGCGAGCCAGTAAAGAATTTTGAGCAACTGTTTTTTGTTCATAATGAATTAGTTCGTGAGCGACAATATAGGGAATTCTTTCGGTCGGAGAAAGCACCGCTTTGTGCCAATTACTTAAACCATCAAGCAGAACACCTTCATTTTTACCGAACATATCAACGCCGATCAATAAGCCGTTTTGTGAGGTCGTGCCGCCCGAATTCATAATGCCGATAACAAAATAAACATCGGGAAAAACTGAATCCGGATACATTTCTTTCAATTTGCGAAACGCTGTTCTTATTTGATTTTCATAAGATGCAATTTTCAAACTCGGTTCGCGCAAAGCAGCATAATATTTCGGCACAGCTTCAATTGTTCCAACTAGATTGCATACATTTCCAATCCGAAGTTTGGTAAAATCTTTCAGTCCGACACTGCCTTTTCGCAAATATTCGTCACGAAAAACATTCAAATTATTTTCCGGTGTCGCTTTATCGTATGCTTTCCAGAAAAGTTCAATATCAGATGTCACGATTTTCGCTGTTTCGGGATTTGTATTGGTCGTTTGCTGAGCCAGAAAGTTTAGTGAAAAACTTAAAATTGCCAGTAATGAAATGATTAGCTTTTTCATTTTTTCTCCAAAAAATTAATTCACTTTAATTATAATTGCATCGTCAATAACATCCGTTCCATCGCCGCGCACCTTTCCGCGCACTGTTACTTCATCACCGACTTTGACTTTATTAACATCATTGTTATTTTCCAAATAAGTCTGCAAACCCATCACAGCTTCCGAATCGCGTAAATTCAACGCTTTTGTCCCGAAAACATCATTAATATTAGTAATTTTGCCGCTGATTAAAATAGTTTTGCCTTTATATTTGGCGTTTGCTGCGTCTTTATCTTTTTTGAAAGCTTCAATCAATTCAGTTGAACGAACAGGTTTTTCTTCACTAGATTCTTTGTTACTTTCTTCTTTTTTATTATTAACAGTCTGCGTATTACTTTCAGTCTTCGAAGTTTCTTTATTTGAACTGAAACCGCAGCCTAAAATAAAAGAAAACACAAAAATAATTACTAAAAGCGAAAATATATTTTTCATAATAATTGCTCCTCAATAAAAACAAGGAACGGTAGCGACCTGGCAATTAGTTTTACCTGATGGCTACCGCTCAAGGTTCTCTATTTTTCCGAAATAACCGGCAGCGGATAAGTTCCTCGCGGACCTGTGACCACGTGCGGTTTGACGAAATCATTAAAGGTTTTGGTGTTAATCATATTCGGGTGCATAGATTTAGTAATTGCAAAATCGTCCGCTCCGAATTTAGCCGATTCAACCGAAACAAATCCGTCGTTCCATTGCGGACTCGCACAGAGAATCGGAATTGTATCACCAACTAGAGCCGAAAACTTTGCACCTTTTTTCTGATTGACGAATTTATTGAAAATCGCCATTTCGTCAGGCATCAATTCTTTCGCTGTCTGCATATTATTTTTGAAAGCATCGTTATTTGCCATCGAATCGGCACACGGCACTCCTAAATTCGGCGTTCCCATCATCATTAAGTGTTTAACGACCGGATAGCCGTCATCCAAAATCGGCATTTGTTTGTGAATATATAGTCGTGCAACTAAACCGCCTGTCGAATGAGCGAGCATATCAACATGCCACGCATTGCCATTACTACGAACCATATTGACGTATTTTTCTAAATTGTCGGCGTTGTCATAAACCGTTTTATTCGTTTTACTTGCCACTTTTACGCCATCTCCGGCAATCGTCCCTTGATTGGAAACGTCAATCATTCGATAGGTTTTCCAACCGTAACTGTGTGTAGTAGTGAGCAAATTTTGGTAATACTCAAAATCCTGCGGATTGGTCCAAATACCGCCAACAAAAACTATCGGTTTCGGCACGACTTTCAGATTCTCCGTCATATCGTCAATTTTTTTATAATTTTCCCAAAGTTCGGCTTTGATACGCTGCACCAGACGCGGACGACCATCGTCATACCACGCATAACCTTGCGAATTCCAGAGCATTTCAACCTCTTTTTCTTCGTTCGGCTCAATGCGGAAAGAAAAAGTTTGGTCTTTAAGCGGAACATCGGGCTTGGCACCGTCCCATTTATCGCCTTTGTAAGTTTCTTTGAGATACACTTCGGCGTTTTTGGTCTCGCCCGAAAGATTTAGAATTTTTGCTTTAATTTTGACCAAATTGCCGTCAACGGTTCCGGTCTGCTCAGTAATTTCTTGCCAGTCATTCCAATTGGGGAACTTCATATCTTCAAAACGTAAATCGGTAATTCTGAGCGGTGCACCGCATTTCTCCAGATTCCAATCAATCTTTTCCGTCACATTTTGCCACGTTTTTGAATAGCTTCCCGAAATCTTATTTGCATCAGCGGGATCTACGCGGTCTTTACCGTCGCTGGTCAGAGAATTTCCGTCAATTGTTGCGTCGGTCGGCGGCATATTAAAGTTTTTGCCTTCCTTCGTAGTGCATTGCCCGCTGAAAGTCGAGCTTTGCGAACCGCTCGTTTTGCCTTTGATTTGCGGCACGCCGACGCTGACCGTGTAAGTTCCATCATTATTTATACCGACATTAACATTTGCCTCAACCTTCTGTGCTTCTCCAACCGTAATGGTTTTCGACAACGATTCGCCCCGCATTTCCTGCCACGTTTTACCGCGATCACAGGAATTCTTTTCAACTGCTGTAATTTTTTCAGTCGAAGAAAAATCATGAGTAATATTTGCTTTGCCGATGCTCGACCCGTTTTTTTCCGGTGCTTCGAGAACAGCAACGGACGCTTTGTAATCGTAGATCATTTCCCAATCACGCTTATCTTCACCGCGTCCTGAAACTCTCGGAACGGTTTTGATGTCAGTCATTTTTTGATAACGAGAATAGGTAATTGAACCTGTCCATGCTCCCGAACATTTTTGGGCTGATTCGACTACTTTAACTTTTGCTGTTTGTTGACTGGTCGAGCCTTTTTTGGTTTGAGCAAAAGCGATATTTGAAAGACTAAAAATGATTGTTAAAGCTATGAATTGTTTGAAAAATATAAATCCGCGTTGCATAAAGAAAATCTCCTTCATCCAATAACGCGGATTTTTTTGAAAAGTTGTATCAAATTCTCTGTAAATTGTTTTGCTTTTTGATTTTTGTTCTCAGATTATTGTTTTTAGTTGTTATCGGTTGATAATTCTTACAACCGTTCAAAAATAAATTGAGAGTTGATATTTGCTCTGATAGTTTCAATCAAACACTCATTATTTCTTTTCAAAAGTTCAAAGCAATTTAAGCCCTTGCCTTTTTGAGTCAGCATCCAAACTTCTTTTTTGATAAAGATATGACTAATCGGCAAACTGTAATTCCTCGATTATCTCTTTCATATATCTTCTTCCGGTTTCGACATCATCGGGCGCAAGCGAAACGGCTCCGACTACGGCATGACCGCCTCCGCCATAGCGTTCGCAAATTTCGGCAATGTTCGCAGTGCGCGGGCGTGGTGCCCAAGGATTTGAACCGACTGAGATCTTAACTCGCTTGGTGCCTCGCGTCAGAGCAACATTATAGGTTGTTTGAGGATAAAAATAATAAGGAATAAATTTATTGTAACCCTCTACCAAGTCATCGGTTAAATCAAAAACTACAACCCCATTTTTGTAAGTCGCTTTTTGTTTGATAAGCTCAACCATTTTCCAATGCTGGTCGAGAATCGGTTGCAATTTAGCTTGAATTTCACTACTTTCCAAAATTTCGTCTAACGATTTAACGGTCAAACTTTTAATGATTCGCTCAACAAACTTTTCGTCTCTTTCGCCTTCAATAACCTGCATTAATTTGAGCGCAGATGAACGAAGCTCGACACATTGCGCGGGAGATTCATACAAAGCACCGTCAATAATATGCGCCCACTGAACGAGTTCAGCTAAAGATTCATCTTCATAATCAAACTTTTCTTTGGCAATTCGCGCAATAAATTCGCAACACGATTTACTGGTCGTATCCAAAAACTTTTGTCCGCTAACATCAGCGCGAAAATGAGCTTCGTCCTGTTCATTCAAAAAAGCCGATTGATGATGATCGAACCACCAGGTTAAACGGTCATCTGCACAATATTTAAAATCAACGATTGCATTTTGTCCGTCGTCAAGCAAAAGACTTTTGTCAAAGAAATTATTTGCCTGATGCATCATCGGCAGATAATCAATTTCGGCTTCCGAATTAACTTTTGCTTGGTAAAATTTGGTAAAAAATGCGGCTGACGAAACGCCATCAAAGCAGTTCCCGTGATAAAGTAGGCGGAGTTTCATATAAATTCAAATCTTATTTTGCTTGAACCTCAAAGATTGACGGGCACAAGTTTAAATACCCGTATCCAAGCAATTCCGAAATCGTGATTATAGCAGTTCCTTGTTGGATGTGTCTTGTCACAAAGCATTAGGGAGTTGGCAAAATATGTTTATCAGCTTCGATTATTGGCAGGTTTTGATTCGCTTAAAAATTTTTTTTTATTTTTTTCTGAAATACTTTTCCTAAACAGACATTAAGAAAATGAAGCGAGCAATAATCGCTATAAAGAATTAAAAGGAGCAAATAAAAATGAAAAACATAATCGGAATCGCAATCATAACAATCATCATCGGTCTTTTCGCATCAAATTCATTTGCACAATTAACGGGATCAGTCGGCGGAGGACTTCCGGGTGCGTCAGGTGGTAACAATGGAAACAGCAACGGCGGCAATAACAGCGGAACGACAGCCCGTGGCGGCAGAATCAATCCGGGCGGCGGAACCAGTAAGGCTTTCAGAGTTATTGACCTTGTTTCGATGAGTAATGGAGTATTTTACGGAACTTTATATGCATATACCACACATTTTGAGGTTTATACGGCAGACGGCGGCATCATCAAAACTTATCTTAATGGATGTAAACAAGCCGATCCAAGCAATGGCGTAGCAGGTATAGTTTGTTCCTTTGGTCACTTTAACAGTAATGGTCAACTTTTATACTCAGGCTGGACTTATATTTATGATAACGGCTATGTTTATCTGCGTTGGATGTATTCCTATAAATCTAACTTTCAAACCGTAGATTCAGATACGGGCTGGGTTGGATTTAAGCCTCAATAATAATGTTTTAAGCAGGATTTAGAATGAAAGGTTGACTTAATTGTTGACCTTTTTTATTTTCCCGCACTCAAAAAAATCTTATGAATATAACTTCCGGCTCGACAACTGTTATTTTGTTTAATGGGCAGATGCTGTTACCTAGTTTTATAAGTTAAAATAATCGAATAGAATTACAAGGTAAATTTAATAATAGAACAATGACTTTTTTAAAAGAAATTCTCGAGCTCAAAAAGAAACGAGTTGAAGCAGCAAAGGCAAAAGGCGAAAGACAAAACGCAAAAATTAAAAGACCTTCGCACTTGTTAAGAACAGCTTTAAGTGATGAAAATAAAATACATATCATTGCCGAAATCAAACGAGCTTCACCGTCAAAAGGCATCATTAACGATAAAATTGATGTAGCGGAAGTCGCAAAAATGTATGAGCGCGGCGGTGCGGCGGCGATTTCAGTTTTAACCGAAGAAGATAAATTTTGCGGCAGTTTGGACGATTTGGAAGTCGCCCGAAGTGCAGTCGAAATTCCAATTCTGCGAAAGGATTTTGTTTATGATGAATTCCAAATCCACGAAGCCAAAGCCGTCGGTGCAGATGTTATTTTACTGATTGTGGCAATGTTGGACGATGATAAATTGTTGCAATTACGTCAATTAGCCGAAGACGAATTAGATTTGGATGCTTTGGTCGAAGTTCACACCAAAGAGGAATTAGACCGCGCCATCAAAATCGGCGCAACACTGATCGGAGTCAATAATCGTGATTTGCATTCGTTCAAAGTTTCGCTTGACGCTTCACGCGAACTCATCAAATTTGCCCCAAAAGATTCATTGATGATTGCCGAAAGCGGTTTAAAGACAAAAGAAGATTTATTGGAATTGCAGGCTTTAGGTTATCGCGGATTTTTGATTGGCGAAACTCTAATGCGAAGCGGAAATGCAGAAACAGAGTTAGAAAAGCTAACAAGTAAAAAGTAAAAAGGCAAAAGGCAAAATTTAAGGGCAATTTATTATTTTAACTTTGCCTAAAATCTTTGCGTCTTTGCCTCTTTGC
>DAORIL010000150.1:0-11587 GCA_035438525.1 Pyrinomonadaceae bacterium | reverse complement strand
GACAAAACTATCTCTGTTTGGATAAAAATACCGATTTGCAGCGGTTGGATTAACTGAAGTGCTTGAATTCAGAATCTGACGCGGACGAGCAAAAAATTTACTTGATTCAATTTGTTGTCCGATTTCGCCGTGAAAATCATTTGAACCGCGTTTGGTCACAACATTGATAACACCGCCGGTTGCGCCGCCGTATTCAGCTTCAAAACCATTTGATTTGATCTGAACTTCCTGAATTAACTGGAACGGAATATTATTGTTAGCATTCAATGTTCCGCTCCGGAAATTGGTAACTTCCTGACCGTCTAAAATAAATGAATTTTCCGAACCTGACGCTCCGTCAATTTGAAAACCACCTGCGGTCGGCTCTGAACGAACCGGAGCAGCGGCTTTCAAAGAAGAATCAAAATTATTGCCTTTCGGTAAATCTTCGAGTTGTTTGGTGCCTAAATTGGTTTGAATTTTGCTGGTCGTAGCATCAATTGTTGCGATGCCTTCGGATGAAACATTAACTACTGCTCCAACCGATGGCTTTAATTCGGTGTCAACCACGGCAGCTCTGCCTAAACTGACCAAAACATCATTTTTAGTGACTTTATCAAAGTTTCCGGCCGAAATAACAACTGTATAATTGCCTGGCGGGACTTGCTGCAGACGGTAAAATCCGTCTTCCCCCGTGGTGACAGTGCGGTTAAAGGCGTTACCGGTGACTACCACCGTCGCATTTGGAATAACTGCACCTGTTTGGTCTTTAATAGTTCCTTCGATTGATCCTGTCCTTTCCTGTCCAAAGGCGATTGTGCCAAGACTGAAAAGAGCCAGAAGCAGAAGGGAAATTAGCTTGAATTTTTTCATTTTTTTGCTCCTATAATTTCTCAATATAGATTTAAGAAGAACGCCTTTCACCAAATTGAAATATCCACAAAATGGAAGTTCCGAAATGTTAAAAATCTCAGTCGGGCGAAATTCGTCTCCCAAATTGGTTAAGCGCAAGAAACATACCTTTCATAACAGACAAGAATTTTGAAGGTCGAAAAATAGAACAAAGAATCTGTAGAATAATCATATTGATTTAGATAAACTCAATCATTTCCGTTATTTACATGCACTTTGCAGATATTTCGACAAACTGTCCAAAATCTTGTATGCCGGCTTAACCTCCAATATTGAAAGCGCAATGGTCGTGCCATTTGTTTGAAAAAGATCAAAATTGAGTTGTTAAAAGGGAATAAAATTTTTAATGATAAAAGGGCGAAGCCTAGTAAATTGCAATTTTTGAAGAATCGGTTGAGAAAAATTGGAAAAAATGAATAAACCAATGAAAAGGCTGAAAATAGTGTTCAAATATCGGGACAACTATTAAATTTTTAATATTTTGGATCCAAACACGAAAATAAAGATGTTAGAAAACGATTTTATTGCAAAATTTCGTTGAAATTCATTTTTTCCAATTTCACATTTTGGAAGTTTTTTATGGCAAAACAAAAAGGTTTGATGAGAAATGCCCTCTATCAAACCTTTTTGGCTTATAAAATCAAGCGAAGACTACTGTTCTTTGAACGAGTTTGCTTTGACAACATATTTTTGCCAGAGAAGTTCGCGCCCTTTTTCAGCTAAACCCGAATCATAATTTGAAAGCGTTTCAAGCTGAGTTTTAGCCAGATCACGTTCTCCCCGTCCAATGTAACTGATCGCCAAATTATATAGAGCACTGCTCCAATCAGGGCGCAAACGGACAGCTTCTAAAAAAGCCTGATGCGCTTCATTAGCTTTCTTGACTTTGCCTAAAGCTACACCAAGATTGTTAAAAGGCTCGGCAAAATCCGGTTTGAGCAAAATAGCTTTCCGAAAATCTGCAATTGCTTCTTTAAATTTGCCGGTTGAATAAAGCGTTGCTCCGCGATTATTATAAGCAGCGGCAAAATCCGGTTTTAATTTAATTGTCGCATTTAGATATTTGAGCGATTCACTAAAATTATTGATTGCAAAGAGTGCGTTTCCCAAATTGCTCATTGAAACTACATCATTTTGATCCAGATCAATAGCCCGGCGAAAATACGGAATACTTTCTTCGACCATTCCTTTTTGAAAATAAGCCTCGCCAATACTTGCCTGGGCGTCTGCATAATCGGGTTTAGTTTTGACCAGATCAGTCAAAACCTCTATTGCCTGATCAAATTCTCCAAGTCCCATCAGACAACGACCAAGATTGTATTGAGCTTGATAAATCTGCGGGGCTTTAGCAATAATTTGCCGAAAATCTGCAGCAGCCTCCTTAAACTTTCCTTGCAGACCTTTTTGCACTCCAGCATTATTAAGGTCAATTAAATCTGCCGGAACCGAAGTATCATCCGTTTTAATGAATTGCGGGGAACGCTTTTCTTTGTCGGTTTGTAATTGATTATTTTGGGCGTTGACTACGGAAAAAAGAATAATGACTAACAGAATAAAGTATAAATTTCTCATAACTACCTCTTTTAAGAAGCGGACAGACCTCTCCGACCTCTTTGTTTATGAATTAATAACAAAGAAAAAAATTAATTTTTCTCCTAATTTTTGCGAAATTCAGACCTAATCCTTGTCAAGCCGCTAATGGGCTAAATTGATCATCTCCAAGTGGAGCAAGTGTATTTTTATAAATAGTATCTTCGTGAATGATCGGGGCATTGACCAGGTCCTGCGCGGAAATATTAAGCCGTTTGAGCTTATTATGCAGAGTGGTCAAATTGATACCGAGTAACTGGGCGGCGCGGGTTTGGTGACCGCCTGTTCTCTCTAAAGCGGATTGGATCAAATGCACTTCGAACATTCGCATTTCTTCGTGCAGATTGATTCCTTCGCTAATGTTGACAGGGCGAACATAGTTGAGGGCTTCGATTTCATTCACCAAAATCAAAGCCACATCTTTTAAAACTTCAACTTTGCGTTTAAACATTTGCGCGTCTATCTCTTCGCAAATATTCAAACTTTCCAAAATACCAAGTTTGCTTCTTAAATTATTGTCTTTTTCGTGCATTATAAACCCTTGCTAAAAAAAGTAATTGTGTTCAAACTTGCGGCTATTTAGCCATTTCCAATGAACTTTCTAAAGAACTTGTGCGTCTGCCGAGTCTGATGTCATAACGCTTGATCTTGGCATTGAGCGTGGTGTGTTTGAGATTGAGAAGACGGGCTGCCCGCAGTTGACTGCCGCCTGTTTGTTCGAGTGCGCGTTCGATCAACAGAATTTCAAAACTTTTAACTTCATCGTCAAAGTTGATGCCATCTTCAATTTCTACTTTTCGCAAAGAGCCGAGCGATCTGACCTCATCCAGAAGAGCAACGGTGGCTTCGCGTAAAATTTCGATTTTGTCATTCATAATATTGCCGTTTCTTTTTAATTCAAATTGTCCAGTCATATAAAACACCTCTCGTTCGTTTTTACTATTTCAACTCTTTTCCATTAAATTGAGAATAAAAATGTGACGAATCGGCTGAAAGTTGTGATGAGATGTTTTTGGGAATTGGATTTTACAGATAAAAAAGGCGTTGACAATTTAGCCAACGCCAAAGTAGAGATTTTAATCTCTTAAACTAAAAACTAAATCTGCCTGCTAACTGAATAACACGCGGAGTATTGGCCACCGTAATACGACCAAAACTCGTGCTGTTTATATCCAAAGATTGGTTTGCCAGATAAAAATTAGTTTTATTCAAGGCATTGAACGCACTTGCTTCAACCTTAAATGAATATCTTTCGCCAATCTTGAAAGTTTTAATCAACGACAGATCAAGCGTGGTAAAAGCAGGACCGTTGACAACTGCCCGTTCTAATCCGCTGGTTGATCCCGGAACATTATTAAAGAAAACTTGTCCCGTGAATGCCGCCGTGCCGAATCCATCAGCTCCGCGTCCGGTGCGTCCGGTTTGCAGTGTGCCATCGGGATTTCTGCCAAGTGCAGACGGATTAACAAAAAAGATTCCGTTTGGCGTGCGATAAACTCCAACCAGATCTTTTAATTGTTGTTTGGTCAAACTGGTTAATGCCGTTTGACGATTTGACCGTCCGGCGCGATTAAGTGTCCCCCGCGGATCGGTGAAAGTTATCGGTGCACCCGAACCGATTTGCAAAACACCCGAAAGTTCAAATCCGCCGAGAATCTGATTGACAATACCTCCTTGATTCAAGAAACGTTTACCTTTACCAAAAGGTAATTCATAGGCTCCGATCAGATTGAATTTATGATTCTGGTCGGAAAGCGCACGTGAATATTCCAAAATCGGATTAAAATTATCCAGCAGCGGGTCGAATCTGTTTTGAGTATCGCCCGTCGCATTGGTTTGAACCCCTTGCGAGTCGGTCAAATTTTTGGCAAAAGTGTAATTTGCTTGTAAAAGTAATCCTTGCCCAAAACGGCGACGGAATTCGACTTGCATTGAGTTATAACGGAACCTTGCTCCATTATAAAGATAATCCACGACTCCCGTATTTGGGTTCGGTAAAAACTTAACGGTTCCCGTCACTGCATTTTGAATATAAAACAAAGCGAGATCGGCAGGTGTGCCATTAGTTAAATTGTTGATAACTGTGGCATTGGTTAAAAATCCGCCGCTTGCCAAGTTCGGGAAAACCGTCAAAGGCTGACTTCCGGCAATCGCCGCATTATAAGCACCACTGACATTTCCGGAAAGAATCAGATTTTGTCTGGCCTTGAGAAAGTCCTGAGCAAATCCGTTAGCTCGAATCTCAATCTGGTTTAAATCAATCGCTCTGAGCAAATTATTACTTCTAGTGCCAACATAACGAACTTCAAGCACCGAATTAAAGCCGATTTCACGTTGAATACCGAATGAATATTCTTGAACCTTGGGCGATTGGATCTTCGGATTGATGCCATAGACCGTGCCGAAATTGCTAAAACTCGGACCGTTGTTGGTGAGATATGTTCGATTTCCGTTAAAAACCGGCGTGTCAATCGTTGGCAAAGCATTGGCTCGCGCATTGAGCGCACTGGTATTGGTCGCCGGGTTAATTGCTGCTGCCGCCTGAGTTAATCCGGCATTTCCGACTCCTGCATTAATGGTGGATTTTAAGAATTCATCATTGATGTAGCTAATCCGATAACCTCCGCGCAAAACTGTTTTTCCATTACCAAACAAAAATCCGCCCACACCACCATCCATTTTGGGAGAATAGGCAAACCCAAAATTCGGCGAGAAATTATTTTTATCGGTTTTGAAAAATCGACCCGGACTTCCGGCATTTCCGCCAACGAACTGATAAAAGCCATTTGGATTAAGCAAGGCTGTTTCCGGGAGAGTCCCGTCAGGAATTGCCGGCTCAAAAAATAATCCTTCAGGATTTCGAATAGCAGTATAGACATCGTATCTTAATCCAAAATTAAGAGTTAAATCAGGAGTTATACGCCATTGATCCGAACCGTAAGCTCCATATTGTTCCCAATAATATTTGCGCGGATTTGATGCACCCGGAACAAATCCTGAAGTTTGCGAAGTAACATTAAAGGTCTGACTTCCGCTACCGACAATCCCGCCTAATAAAGCTAAGAGGGCATTCGCATTTGCCCGTTGCGCTTGGGGAACTGTGCCAGGGAAAAGAGTTGTATTAGTAAATTGGGCGGTGCTGATTTGCGGTGTATTAGCTCCTACGCCAAGCCCAAAGACCGGATTAATTGAACTGGTTCCGCTTCCGTTATCAAAAGCAATAATGCGATTCACCTGGAATTGTCCGCCAAAATGAATTGAGTGATTACCGGCTAAATAGGTTGCTGTGTCTTGAATATTGTAGGCTTTAGTATCCCTACCTTGATTTAAGAAAACGGTTTCGGGATTAGTGATAAACGAAACGTTTGAAACCACCGGCATTGTGAAAAAAGCCGAGGGAGCGTCAGAATTTCGCAAAAACTTCGGATCGCTGTAATAAAGTCCTCCACCCAACTCATTCGTAAAGTTACTCGAAAAACTGGAGGTCCAGCCTAAGGAAAGAAAAGGATTTTTTGAAGGCTGATCGGCAGTCGGATTTTTTCCATATCCGCCATTGGCAATATCAATCGCCGTGCTTTGAACCGTTTGGCTTACATATCGGTAAATACCTTTGAAATTATTGGTATCGTTAATTTTATAATCGATCCGCGTTGAATAGTTCTGTTGTGAGGTATTGGCGTTTTGATTAAAACGATAACCGGTTGTCACCCGTCCGTCACCGAGGTCGGTTGAGTTTCCGGCAACGATCTGCGGCAAAATTCGGCTTTGAATCAGCGGGTTAATTCCGGTAATTCCGGTTGCGGCACTAAGAGTGGGATTAAAGATATTGACTGTTACCGTTTGTCCAGCCGTAATTCCGTTGGCCGCATCGTTTGCTCCGGCAGTATAGGTAAATAATCCTTGGCGGGCATTATTGGTCAAAACGGTGACGGCTCTGCCTAAAGGCTGAACATCAATCGTTTTTTGATAGAGAAAGAAGAAAAACAATTTATCCTTTCCATCAATAAAAGCCGGACCGCCTTCGCCAAAATTAAAGAACGGCAAAGGTCCTGAAATCCGTCCGCCAAATTCATTACGGTTTCTATACCCGCGTGCGACACCCGAAGCATTATTAAAAAATGAGTTGGCTCCGAGGGAAGAATTTCGATTGTATTCATAAAGCGAACCGTTATATTTATTGCCGCCGCGTCGAATTGGAAACTGAATTTGCCCTGAACCAAATCCATCTTCGACATTCGCCAAACCGGAAACGGCAAACTCTTCAACTTCATCGACAATCGGTCGTGCCGGAGAAAAATCAGTCGCATTGGCGCGAATGTAATTATCCTGAACATTAACGCCTTCGATGGTAATATTGGTCGCCGAAGTCCGAACCCCGTTAATCGTGCTTAATTGAGTCGAATTTTGGGCAACTCCGGCTTGTAACGGCACGAAATTCAGCGGATTGCGGGTTAAAAGCGGAAGAGTGGTCAGTTGTTTGTTCGAAACGTTTCCGCTTATTTTTGCGTCGGATGAGTTGACAATATCCGCGCCGGCTGTGATGGTTACAGTTTCATTAACGCCGCCAATTTCAAGCTTAACGGACAAATCGTAGTTTTGTCCCGTTTGAAGTTTGACGTTTTGCGCCGTGTAGGTTTTAAACCCTTGTGACGAAACGATTACTGTATAGGAACCAATTTCAAGATTGGAAACCGTAAAACTTCCATCATCTTTAGATGTTACAACAATTTCTTTACCTGTTTTATCATCTTTAACAGTTACGGTTGCCCCGGGCAGAACACCATCGGGACTCGAAACGGTTCCGATCAAATTAGTGGTCGTTAATTGAGCAAATACCGCCAGAGCAAAAATGATAAGGATAAAGTTTGCAACTAAAAGTTTTTTCATTTTATTTTCTCCATAAAAATTTTGATTGGAAGAAGTCTGACTGGTTAATTTATTTAAGAAAATCATCCACAATTTGGAATCTGATCTTTTTGCTAAGTAAGAACCCGGTCATTTCTTCAATACCGCCTGGAATAGCGCAAAAGATATGCCGATGAGCGCAAAAAAACCGGAAATTTAGGCGCTGAAAACAGTTAGGGTAAAAGGCTGGGATGAAATAATAGAGATAATCTAAAGAATGAAATCGGGACTACAAAGATTTTGTAGAAATTCATTTTTTCCAATTTCACATTTTGGAATTTTGTTTTAATCCGAATAAAAAAGGGCGTTATTCCAACGCCCCAAATGTCTGAATTGACAAATAATTATTAAAAATCAAACCGTCCGGCAAACTGAACAATCCGCGGATTATAAGTTGCAGTTGAACGTCCAAAGTTTGAACTATTGATGGTATTAACAGGCTGTCCAAAATTAACTGTATTAAAGATGTTAAAGAAATCTGCTCGGGCAGTAATTTTAAATCTTCCATCAGTTCCGAATTGGAAACGCTTGATTACCGAAAAATCAACCTGATTATAACCCGGTCCATAGAATGCTCCGCGTCCCGTTGTCCCTTGTCTGCCGATTCCGCCTGTTGGCAATGGATTATTGAACAAGTCACGAGTTGGACCGGTTTGAACACGCGGATTTGGCGCAAGCGTCGAAGGCGTAAGCCCGTTTCCTGCTCCGACAAAATCAGCTCTGGCAGAAAGTCCGGTGCCTTGACTATCGGTATTACTAAAGACAGAATAAGCCCTGCCCGAAGTGACAGTCCAGATTCCTGACATTGTCCAGTTGGCAAATATTGTGTTCAAAACTTTGTTTTCAGCTTTGAACGGCAGTTCATAAACCATATTTCCGACAAAAGTATTTCGAATATCAAAACTTGAATTACCTCTTTCAGCTCTTAAACCGCCTGCGTATCCTGATGAATCACGCGGGAATGAGCGTTCACCAGCCTGGGTCACTAACGGATCGCCTGCATCATCAATTGAATGACTCCAGGTATATGTCCCCTGGAATTCGCCCGAACCGAATTTGCTGCTATTGGCTAATCGTTTGGTCAAGCGAAAAGTTCCGGCATGATAGATCGAATATCCGGTCGAAAGATTCAAAGAAACCGTATTGAACGCAGTGTTGAGCGAACCATTCAGATAGTTTGTCCGTAAACTAAACGGATTGATGGCAACATTAGTTTTATTGATTGCATTAGCTCGGGTAACGCTGGTTAAATTACCGTCAACTGCCCGCAATAAATTATTTGACCTCGAACCGGTATAGTCTGCTTCTAAAAGAATTGAGCTGCCGAAATTGCGCTGAATTCCAAAATTCCAGCCTTGCCGATACGGAGTGGCAAATTTACCTTGCAATTTGTTATTTCCGGGGAGCGAAAAAATTACAGGGGTCAATTCGTCTCCATCAACGGCTTTATTAGTCACAGTTTTAGTAGCTGGACGAGGCACATTGTCTAAAGTGTCTGCCCAAATCTCAAAAACATTGATCTGGAAAGGTGGATTTCCTCCGGCATTTGAAAAGAGATTGCCAAAGACCCGATCATAAAAGATACCGAAACCTCCTCGGATTGAAAATTCGCCTTGTTTACCGAATAAGGTTTTCCAAACTTTATTATCAACATTAGGCGAATAAGCAAAACCGACGCGCGGTGCAAAATTGTTCCAATCTTCTTCGTAAAGCGAGAGATTCGGGTTATCCGAATTTTTACCTACGGTTTTGAAGGCAAATCCTCCGACCGGAGTTTTTCCGCTGGGGTCTTGGTCAACCAAAGTCGAAAGTAAACCGTCTTTTTCGTATGGAACTCCTTTGTATTCATAACGAATCCCAAGATTCAAAGTCAGATTTGAACGAATCTTCCAGTCATCCTGAACAAAAAAGTCTAATTCATTCTGCCGATAACGATGAAAATCATCTTGCCTGCGTTTTCCGGCTTTATCAAAAAATTGCGACTGGGTTTGAAAAGCTACCAATCCATACAGAAAACTGGCGAAATTTTGCACCGTAGCATTGCCTCCAGCCAGAGCATTTCCGGTTAAACCTAAGAGCAATGAATCGCCAAAACTGGTCGGATAGTCGAAATTGAGTGCTTCCTGGCGAAAGAAGTTATTGAATTTGTAGGAATAAACCCAACGGTTTTCGTAACCGAACTTAAAGATATGATTACTTTTTACCCAGGTTAAATTATCAGAAGTCGAAATTGTTCCGGTTTTTCTGTCTTGGGTGTCAAAAAAAGTGAAATCAGTTCCAAAAGCAGCTGAAGAAAATCCGATCAATGAGCCATTTGTTCCGCCAAAGGTAGTTGAAGCGGTTGCCCCGCCAGAACCCTTAATAGCGGCTAAAACAGCATCGGCAATTACAGTTGAAACCCCACCATCACCTTGACCGTTAAAGGTCGCCAACGCCCGATTATAACCAAATCTAAATTCATTGGTTAAATTGGGGGTAAAGACCGAGCTGAAATTTACCGAAAAACGCTTACCTTTTTGCGGAGAACGGATTGCATCATTTAGCCCGGGCAGTGTTTCGCAGCAAAATTCAGCTTGACCGTTAGAATAATCAAAACTGCCAACTAGTGTGTGTTTGTCGCTTAAACGATGATCGATCTTTCCGGTTAAACTGCTATTTTTATCATTGGTTTGCGTGCCAAAACGATAAAGGTCAAAAACTCCGGCTAAAGAACTTTCACCCGGCACGTTGCCCAACGGATAAACTTTGTTCAAAAGTGCAGTAATGTTCGCATTAATAGGTAAACCATAGCGATTATTGGCACTTCCGGCGCGGGCATCAATGGTTCCCGTCGGAAGATTGAAAATTCCCTGACGGGCATTAGCCGTTGGAACAGAAGTCGTGACCGTTATTCCCTGGTCAAAAATATCGCGTTCAAAATTAAAGAAAAAGAAGGTTTTTTCTTTAATAATGGGACCGCCGATCGTTCCGCCATATTGACGGCGCTGCAGAGGATTGGCTTTTCCGCTGGTATCAAAAAAATTACGAGCCGCAAAAGCATCCGAACGATAATAAACATAAGCTCCGCCGTGAAATTCATTGGAACCGGATTTTTTGGCGACGGTAATAATTCCGCCCGAATTTCTTCCAAATTCTGCACTGAAATTATTGGTAATTACCCGAAATTCTTCGGTTGCGTCAATATTCGGAGTTGCTATTCCGCCCAAAATCCCCGGAACATCCGTATCATTATTATCCGTTCCGTCAACGATAAAATTATTGTTTCGTTCACGCTGACCATTGACCACAACACCGCCCAAAGCACTATTAGATGCAACAGTTCCGGGAGCTAAAAGAACTAAGCCGTTTGGGTCTCTGGAAAGAAGCGGCAGGTCAAGAATCTTTTTGTTATTGATCAGTGTCGAAAGCTGTTGGTCGGTAGTATTGGCGGTCAAATCAACATCGCTGGTCGAAATCGTAACCACCCCCGAAACACCCGACGGGGAAAGCGTAATGTCTAAGGTGTTAGTTGCCGCAACAGAGATCTTAACATTTTTGCTGGTGCTGTCTGAGAATCCGTTAGCTTTAACCGACACAGTGTATTCTCCGACATTAAGATTAGTAAAAATATAACTGCCTGATTCATTGGTCGTTGCTGTGCGCTGAAGACCCGAAGCCTCATTAGTAACTGTCACTGTTGCGCCGGTGACAATTGCGCCATTTGAATCTTTGATAGTTCCGGCTAAATATCCTTGGTAACTCTGAGCATTACCAAAAATGGCGAAACTGATCAGCAATAAAAATAAAACACATATCTTTGGCAAATTCTGAGAAATTTGCGCGTGATTTGGAAAAAACATTTATTTGCCTCCTAATTTTATTTGAAATGAAGAAAATTTAGGCTGGTCAGTCGGCTTAAAAATTCACAATTTGGAAATTGTTATTTTGCCGCGACAGTCATTGATATTTTTCTTCACCATCACCCAAGTTGGGGCAAAGAGTATGCCTTTTAAGACAAAAAAAGCTGAAACTCTAAGTATTAAAAACAGTTAGGTCAAAAGGGCAGGATGAAATAATAGAGATAATCTAAAAGATGGAATTGCGATTACAAGATTTTTGTAGAAATTCATTTTTTCCAATTTCACATTTTGGAAGACTAAAATTTGGAATAAACTACCCCGCAGCAAGCTGACGGGGTATTAAAAGAGCCGAAGTTGTCCGT
>DAORIL010000149.1:0-11617 GCA_035438525.1 Pyrinomonadaceae bacterium | reverse complement strand
CTGACGCTAAATGCGGTGAGCGGAGGTTTTAAGCTGGTTTTCTAACTATCCTTTCAGAATGAATATTTCATCCACAAAAAACACGAAGACTTTAAATAAATCTTCGTGTTTTTTTGTGGATAATCTTTTAACCATTCAATCGCTCGCCGATCAATTTATAAACCTGATAATTAAAAGCCATTCCGATGTGAGTGCTGGCAACCTCAAAGTTTTTCTTTTTGTCGCGATAAATACAATTTTCCCAATGAACCACGCCGTCTGTTTTTGAATAAATTGCGGTTTTTTTGATCGTATCCGGCAAAACTTTTTGCATTGACGAAACTCCTACACAATCGCAATAGCCTGTATAACAATAAGGAGGATGATTTTCGTCATTATGTAAAAAGATGCGTCGGCGAATTTTCTCCGAAATATCAATCAAAAATGGATGTGATTTGACGCCGCGAAACGGCGACCCCATCGTAATGACAGACGCAACCGAATCTACATGCTGATAGGCGGCTGAGCGTGACAGAACTCCGCCCAAACTATGCCCGATCAGATGAACTTTTTTACCGGTTTCTTCGTGTGCGCGAGCAATTGTTTCAGAAAGTTTGTTGACGAGAATATTGAGACAATCGGCATTCCAACCAATATTGGAAAGATACGGAGTATAACCAATTCGTTTAAGCCAAAAATACATATCGTAGAGATAAAAATCGCTGGCGAGAAATCCCGGAACTAGAATGACCGGCGAACCATCACCTTGCGGAACTCCCCAACCGTAATAAAGCGGCGAAATATGTAAAAGCGTCCAATCAATCCCGACCAAGGACTCCATCCACAACGGTAACTCGAATGGTTTCATCTCTCTATCAAAAAAGAGCCCCTCAAGACTTTCAATTGCTGTTGATAAACCTACTTCGGACTTTTTGACTAATTTGTTGTTACCGTTTTTAATTGCCACTTCCATTTTCACCCCTTGTATTATTGTTTTGCCGTCATTACTTGATTATCCATCGCTTCAACTCCGGCAACTGTTCTTAATTCTACAAAACACTCATCTAAAATTTCTCTGAATTTATCAACATCTGCCATTGCCAATGTATCCGCCCCAATGCCGAAAAATAATTTTTGGTCGTAGCTGAAAATTGCTGTTCCCATTCCCAAATTATAGCCAATCGGAACAAACGGATATTGCGCGATCATTCGTTTTCCGTTCATATACATTGGCACTTGGGGACCCGGAACATTAGTTGCAACTGTATTAAAAACTGGAAACGGCGAATTCAGAATCGCGCCGAGTGCCGACTGAACAGGGGCAGGCATCATTCCATACATCGCCCCGACCATACCCAATCCGGCTGCCATTTGCGTGGCTTTCATTAAACCGGTTTTGTGATTAACGTGTTTGAAAAGTTTGATCGGGTCTTTAATATCCAGAGGAATTTCAACCGGCAGAATTGAAATCAGATTACCTAATGCGCCGCGTTGTTCTTTTTGGCGAAGCGAAACAGGAACCATAAACCGCACAAAATTATCTTTGGCTTTAACTCCGTGCATTTCGCTGTAACGGGCAATCGCCATTACCAAAATCGTCAAAACTACATCATTGACACTGCCCTGTAAATTTCCGCGAATCGCTCTTGCTTCGGCAAAAGAAAACTCCGTCCAGGCTAATTGACGTTGACCGCCGCAATTTTTGTTAAAAGGTAAAAATGGTGCCGGAGTCGTTGCTGCCGGAAGATTTTCTGCCATCAAAGGAATTGCCCCAATCATCTGCGGATTTTGGGCAAATGTCTGAGTTAATTGAAGTAAGCCTTGTTGCAGTTCGACAAAACGATTCATTCCTTCCTGCATTGAACCGAGCAATGAATCAAAGAAAACCTGCGTTGCATCCTTTTTCGGAGTTTCGCTTTTTGGTTCAGGTTTTGGCGGAGGCGGTGACGATTTTGGTGAAATATCAAACAAAATTTTCATCAGATCAACGCCCGAAATTCCATCAACCATACAATGATGAATCTTGGAAATCATCGCTGAACGTCCGCCTTCGACATTTTCGACAATGTGAATTTCCCAGAGTGGTTTGCTTCTATCCATCACGCCCGTTAGGACTTTTCCGGCAATTGCCATTAATTCGTCCTGGGTAATCGGCTTTTTATTTTTAATGTGAAAAATATGCTTTTTGATATCGAAATTTTCTTCGGTTTCCCAGGTCGGATGTCCAAGATTAAACGGATCAGGCACAACCTTTTGCAGATAACGCGGAACTAAATGAAGTCTGTCGCCGATATGCTCAACAACCTCGTCGTAAGAAATCTGACCATCAAAAATACTCGTTCCGCCAATATGCAGCGGCGATTCCGGCTTTTCTAAATACAGAAAAACCGAATCAAGGGTGGTTAAACGACGATTTAATTCAGGTTGGCTCATATTCTAAATTTTGTTTGCCCGCAAAAAGTTACTCGATTTCAATTAAAGTTTGGATGATTTTCTTTTCCTTCTTTCGCTCTTTTTTGTTTCGCAAAGATTTTAGTCTTGCACACCATTGGTTTTTATTGGAGTCAAATCTCATTTCAAATTCAGTCCAAAAGGAGCCTTGTCGAATCATTAAGCCATTCAAATTACAAGTTTCATAACCGCAAATATGT
Source organism: Pyrinomonadaceae bacterium (assembly GCA_035438525.1). GTDB lineage: Bacteria > Acidobacteriota > Blastocatellia > Pyrinomonadales > Pyrinomonadaceae > JAIBCC01. The sequence continues at coordinate 8,987 of DAORIL010000149.1, read as the reverse complement.
TTTGAATAAACACCAAAATTCCGATGATTTATCTTTTTATCTTTCAGAATCTTTTCTTGGCTTTTCCTTATTTCACTCCAAAACTGTCTTTCATCAGCAATGGTTAATTCCTCTCCCAAAGTTGAAAGTCCGAAAAAAGTAAACGGATCTTTGATTGATAAAAAATCAAAAGTTTTTTGAAAAAATTGATTAGCATAATCTCTAACTTCAATCTTTTCCGCCAAAATTAATTTTTCGTTTTCAAGAATTGAACGATAAAGCCCAAGCGTATTGAAGTCTGTGTATTTCTTATGATTTTCAATATAAAAGAAATACTCTTTCAAAGTTAGCTTGTTGAATTTTTGTCCAATTTCCATACTACTTTTTCGCGTCTTTTCGCGTCTTTCGCGGGCAAATTTTACTCATTAAAACCCGTAACATCATACGACATAATGATTAGGTCGTGTGTTTTATCTTTGCGGTCAATCACGCAATCAGTTAAAAGTGCTTCGGCTTTGAAACCTAACTTTTCAAAAACCTGAATCGCACCAATCTGCGTCGAAGCCATTCGGGCGACTACTTTTCGCAAACCTAACTCACTTGCATACGCGAAAAGTTCTCCGGCTAAAATGTTGCCCAAACCTTTGCCGCGAGTTTCACGTCCAAGCAACAGAATCATTCCGCCCAAATGCCGCGTCCAGACTTGTTCTTCGTGAATCAAACTGCCGTGCCCGACCAATTTGCCTTCGCATTCAACCAAAATCGTGTGCAAGCGACCTTTTTCGATATTTTCGATCCAATTATCAACCGCGTCTTCTTCGGTAATATCAATCGCCAAAAACAGCAAATCATCTTCGGGCAAAGAGCGGGCAAATTTCAGCATTGCATCGCGGTCTTTGGCTGTCATCAGACGCAAAGTATAAGTTTTACCCTCAATTACGGTTGACCAAGGATATGTTCTCTTTGAAGTTTTTTGTCCCATTTTTTCTATTATCCACGAAGTTTCACGAAGGAAACACGAAGGAAAACAAAAACTAAGAAATTAAAGAAAAATTTGATTTAAAAGATGCTTGTATTATTTCTTATCTTCGTGCTAACTTCGTGTCCCTTCGTGGATTATTTCTTATCAGTATTCAAAAAAGGCAATTGCATCGCCATATCAAGCCAGCGTTTTTGGATTTCGACGTAACTGGTCATCGTTGATTGGGCAAAATTTGCCAACATCCCCGCCGGGTTGCTGTCGTCTAAATTCAAACTTTGTTTCATCGATTCCAAAATCTGGGCATTTTGCTGCGCGGCGAAATCGAGCCACGCCATCCGCATTTTGACAATCGTTTCAAGTCCTTGTCCGGCAGTCGCCTGCAATCCGCCAAGCACCGCCGGATCAGCAAAATTTGCGCCTGATTGGACGGCATTCATCAATTGCGAACTTTGCGCCATCGCAATTTCCGACCATTTCTTCTGCGCTTCGATAAAACCTTCCATTCCTTGTTTGGCCCAAGCTGCTAAGGCTTCGGTCGGCGCATTATTGGCCATTCCCGAAACTTCGGAAACCGTTTTAAAAACAAGCTGGTTTTGTTTGGTAACTAATTCAAGCCACATTTTTTGAGCTTCGACGAGTTGATTGACAACTGCAGTCGCCCAATCGGTCGGAATTCCGCCCATGCTCGACTGACTTTCAGCAGCTGCATTACTCGCGGCTTTCGGTTCTTCTTTTTTATCTTCTTTTTTTGCTCTCGGCATATTTTTTAGATGCAAGTTTACCGTATTTGTTTTGACAAATACTTTTAGCTCGACTTCCAAATTAAAATTTTATGGTTGATGACCTTTATACAAAAGTAGCCTAGAGTATATTTCAACACTAGGCTACGGTCAATTTTTATCAAAGGCTTTCAACATTTTTTGCCTTTTGTAATTACTTGCTGGCAGCAGCTTTTTTAGCTTTAGCAACTACTTTTTCAGTTTTATCAGCAGTTTTTTCAGTAACTTTTTCAGCGGTTGCAACTACATCTTTGGTAACTTTAACAGCTTTTTCGGTTTTGTTAGCAACGGTTTCGGTAGCTTTTTTAGCTTCTTTTGTGGCGGTTGCGGTAACTTTCTCAACTTGAGCAGTTACGGTGTTGGCAACAGATTTAACTTGTTGGGTTGCCATATTGAAAACTTTTTCGCCTTGGGCAAAAACATTTGCGCCAAAATCACTAACTTCTTTTTGAAAAGGAATTTCGATGCTGTTCAGTGTGCCGATTGAATCAACAGCTTTTTCGCCGGTTTGTTGGAAAAGATTGATCCATTCATTGCGGATTGCCGAAAGAGCATCCCAGTAGCCTTTAGCAACGCTCAAACCTGATGCGTTCATATCATATCCAACTTTATACAGACCTTGAATCGAATTTTCAGCCAATTTAGCAACTTCAACGGTTGTATCTAAGGTTGCCTTAGCAGTATCTTGGGTTAATTCAACAACTTTGTTCATTTCGTTAGCTTTTTTCATAATAATTTTCTCCTAATAATCGTCTCAATAATTTCAATTTGTTAAGACCTTCCCCTTAACCGATGAACTAAGATTAAACGATAAAATTAAACTTGTCAAGCAAAAAATTTCGCATTTGCGAAAAGAAATCGATAACACTTTTAGAATAAGTATTTATATTGATAAAATATTGGATTATCTTGCAAAACCCACTAAAATCACATTCGCAAATGCAAAAGTTTTTATCATCTTGAAAAACAAAGACTTGTTTAAAATTGCTCGACTTCTTTCACGCATTTGTGATAATTTTGAGAGGTTATGGCACGAAAGAAAAAAGTCCCCAATGAATCGCCCGATACATTAATTATCAAACGCTACGGCAACCGTCGGCTTTACAATACCGAAACGCAAACTTACGTTAATTATCAGGATTTGATAAAGCTCGTCCAGGACGGACAAGATATTAAGGTTGTTGATTCCACCTCAAAAGAAGATGTCACCAAAGCCGTTTTGATCCAATTAATTTTAGAAGAAGAAAAAGACAAAAAGAGCATTTTGCCGACCCCGTTTTTGTTTCAACTTTTGCGTTCGCGCGAAGAATCGATGCAGGATTTTTTTACCAATCATCTTTCAGCAAGTTACAATGCTTACTTAAAAACCAAAGAAGAATTCGACAATCGCTTCCGCACAATGCTCGAAATGGCTTCGCAGGCTCCGCAAATGTGGGAAAAACTCATTCCGGGCGCAGAAGTAATGCGGGAACTTTTGACAGGTAAAACAAAGGAAAAGGTAGAAAAGGAATAGATCTAACGCAAAGTGGCAGAGGCACAAAAGTCAAAAAGCAAATAGTTAAAAAACTGAATTTGACAAGCTTTCTTAAAACTTTGTGTCTTTGCTTCTCTACGCCTTTGCGTTAAAAAAATCAGATTAATCCTTTCAATGTTTTGATTATTTGCTCAACATCAAATTTATGCCGGACCGAAGCCATTCCGAAAACTCGAAACAAATTCAAAATCACTTCGGCGTTTTCTTTATTGACGATGTATTTTAATTCATTACCTTTAACGGATTTTTTGCCGTCTAAATCTTTCCAATTCGAAAACGATTTGAATGGAATATCAAAGTAAATCATCGGCTGAACTCCGCTGGCGTATTGCTGTTTTTGGATCGAAGTTTCGATCAAGGTTCCATCTTTTTGCGGCATAAAAAGCGTAGGTAATTTAAGGGCAGTTTCTTTGAAAGGAACACCATTGAACAAAACGCCTGAGGTTGTTTCGACCACAATTTCTTTACCGTCAAAAAAGTTGTTGTAAGAACTAATTTCGTTCTGCAATTTATCTAAATCCTGAATTGAAATCAGTCTGCATTTGATTGATTCAAACAGAATTTCCGAAAGTTCATAGGGATATTTTTCTCTGCCTGCGCTGCCGATAAATGTTGTATTTGTTAGTTTTGTGGTTTTCTTACCGCTTTTGACATCTTCAACCAAAGCGTCATAACCGATTTGCCATTCCAGATAGACCTTTTCATTAAAAGCATTTTGTCTGGTCGCAAAAGTTTTGCCAAAACTTTCATCTTTTTCACGGGTTTTGAACCTGAATTTTCCGTCGTTGGCAGCAGAAAAAGTAAGTTCAATTGAGTTATTGGAACAGACATATTTTGAATTTATCTCTTGTCCGTAAGTAGAAAAAGCAAGGACCAAAAGAAAAATAATGGTTGTAAATTTCATAAATTTGGGAGGGGGCAGATTGTTCAAGCAATAGGCAAAATTTAAGAGCAATTTTAATTCATAAAACTTTGTGCCTTGGTGTTAAAAATCATTTTCGGTAAAACTCTACACTATTTTTTAATTCAACTGAAATCTTCCCTTCTAATTCAGCAAAATCTAAATGTCCGACGGCTTCAGAAATTGCTAGAAACCGTTGCGTATCATCATCAATTGCATTCGGGAAAAGTTTCATTGCTACGTCAAAAGCAGTCATTCCGTTTTTATCCAAAAGACGCAAAACTTTTGCCTGACGCTCATCGATCATTCGGACATAGCGATGAAAAATTTCCTCAAAATCGATAATCGGTTCACCGTGTCCGCCGTAAACGTAGGTTGGTGAATAACTTCTCACTTTGGCGAGACTGACCAAATATTCGGCTAATGAATGAAATCGTTTGTTTGAATCAATTGGATCAAGCGAAAGAACAGGATTCGGCGTAATTCGTTTGAGAACGCAATCACCGGCAATCAAAGTTCGATTGGCTTCACGAATAAATGAGCAGGAGCCGGGCGTGTGTCCGGGCGTGTGTAAAATTCGCCAGGTTCCACGCGAAAACTCAAGTTCCGTCTCATCGTGGAGCAAGGAAAATTCACCATCTTCCAGTGCATCGGTCAAAAGCCGGAAATCTTCGTAAAAACCGTGCATTTTGTTCCAAACTTCATCGGGAACTCCGGCACGTTTGATTAATTTTCGGTGTTCTTCGCGTTCCAAACGTCCAAAAAGATGCCCTGTTTCCCATCCATGCACAAAAATCTCGGCGTTTTTTGCCTCATCTCGAATTGTTTTTGCCAGACCGCAATGATCTTCGTGCGCGTGCGTGAGAACAATTCGTTGGATATCTGAAAGTCTTATTCCGTGGCGCAACAAACCTTCGCGCAGGGCTTTAACGGCTTCGGGCGTTTTGGGGCCTGTATCGATCAGTGTCAGCGGTTCATCCTTAATCACATAAACATTGACATCACCGACTAAAAACGGGGTTGGAAGTGCAATCGGAATAACTTTCATAAATTAAAGCACAGAGACAGATTACACGGATTGAAAAAGAAAATGCAAAAAGGTTTTGAAAAAGGTAAGATAAACTTTAAATGCAATCCCAACTCCTAAATTCTAAATCCCAAATCCTCATCGTCGGTGCAGGACCGGCTGGAACAAGTGCGGCAATTCGGTTGGCGAACAAAGGGTTTGCAGTCAAACTCATCGAGCGCGAAAAATTTCCGCGTCACAAACTCTGCGGAGAATTTATTTCCCCCGAATGTTTTAAGCATTTCAAAGAGTTGGGAGTTTTAGACAAAATGTTTGCTGGTGGCGGTGACAGAATTACTGAAACTTGTTTTTATGCACCCAACGGAAAGTCGGTTAACGTTCCAAGCACATGGTTTAGTGAAAATGAAACAGCTTTGGGATTAAGTCGGGCAGAAATGGATTTCCAACTTTTGCAGCAGGCAAAGAAAGTTGGCGTAGAAGTTCTGGAAGAAACTCAAGTTGTCGGATTATTAACTGAAAATGGAAATGTTTGCGGAGTAAAAACCAAAACCGACGAAATCTCAGCAGATTTAATTATTGATGCAACAGGCAGAGCAAGAGTTTTAGGGAAACTAGCAGAAAAACAAATCCACAATCCAAAATCCAAAACCCAAAATCGTTTTGTAGGATTTAAAGCACATCTCAAAAATATCAATCTTGAAAAAGGTCGTTGTGAAATTTACTTTTTTCGCGGCGGGTATGGCGGATTAAATTATGTCGAAAACGGAATCGGCAATCATTGTTTTTTGATTAAATCTGAAATAGTCAAAGAATTTAACGGTGATGTAGAGCAAATTTTACACGAAATTATTTTCAAAAATGTCCGCGCAAAAGAGACTTTGCAAAATGCGACTCCCATTTTTGAGTGGCTGGCAGTTTCAGTGGACGGATTTGGCGTAAAAAATTTAAATCCTGCGCCAAATCTTTTGGCAATCGGAGATGCCGGAGCATTTATTGATCCATTTACCGGAAGCGGAATGTTGATGGCAATGGAAAGTGGTGAGATTTTGGCAACGGTGATTAAGCCGAATCTATCAGTTGAAATAATTACGGATAATTACCAAAAATTATATCAACAAAATTTTCAAAAACGACTACAAATTTGTAACTTATTACGACGTGCCGCTTTTGCTCCAAACTTAGCAAAATGGGTGATTTCCGCTTTAAGTTTAACCGAAAAACCACGTCAGCTTTTAGCCAAAGCAACCCGCTCAAAACTACCGACATTAGCCAAATAAATAGCGGATACAATTTTTTTTCATAATAAACGCTGTTTATTGCCTTAAATTGAAAAATTTTACTTGCCTTAAAATCAATTTTGGGTTACAAACTTGAAAGTCATCAATTCTAAAGAAACTAACTGTTAGCAATATTTTGTGTTTTAATTATTAGTCAAATTTTCCACAAAAAAATCGGGATTGACGAACGAAATGCCCCCTTCGTGAGATTTCTTTCACGGATTTGCTGACTACAGTTATCAAAGAGTTTCAAAAAATTATCAAGGAGATTTATTAAGAATGAGAGCGTTTCCCTTTAAGCAAAGTTCCATTGTCACACATCTTTTGATGTTGGCAATACTTACGCTGTTTTCTTCGGTAACGATTTTAGCGCAAGCACAGGCAACTGCAGCAGACTTAGTTGGAACGGTAACTGATCCAACCGGAGCCGTAGTTGCCGGAGCAACTGTGACAGCCAAAAATTCTGCCACAAATATTACAAGGTCGGTTATCAGTAGCGAAGACGGTTCATATCAATTGATTGGATTACCCCCGGGTAATTACCAAATCACGACTGAAGCCAAAGGTTTTAAGAAATCAGTAATTTCGCCGTTGACATTGACAATCGGACAAAGTGCCGAATTAACAATCAAACTCGAAGTCGGTGCCCAGGACATCGTGGTTACAGTCACAGGCGATTCAGTTGAATTGGTTGAAACGACCAGAACGACAGTTGCCAATACGATTGACCAAAAAACTATCAATAATTTACCTGTCAATGAACGAAGCGCAACCGGATTTGCTTTGACCATTTCGACAGTCGGACGTGATAACGGTCGTCCAATCGGACCTGCTCCGACATCAGGTTTAAACATCGGCGGTCAACGCGGACGTTCAACTTTAGTTCAAGTTGACGGAGCGGATTTTACCGATAATTCAACCAATGCGGCACGTTCGACCGTTTCGCAAGAAGCTGTTCAAGAATATCAAGTTACAACCAATTCCTATATGCCTGAATTTGGACGTGCAACAGGCGGAATCGTCAATGTTGTCACCAAAGGCGGTGGCAATGATTTTAAGGGAAACATTTTCGGATTTTTACGTCATAAAGACATTCAGGCACGCAATGCTTTTGCGCCGTTGATCGATAATGATCCGAATAAAAAACCACCTTATACACGGGTTCAATACGGTTTAACATTCGGCGGTCCGGTAATTAAAGAAAGATCTTTCTTCTTCTTCTCATTTGAACAACGTCGCAGACAAGAATCAGGGTTCTTTACGGGTGACATTGTTCAAGGCGCAACTTCGAGCGTGTCACTTCCGGCAGGATTTGTCTTACCAACAGCTGTAACTTTTAATGGACTAACTGCGGCTCAAGTTGCTTATGTTAATGCGGCTTTGGGCAGTGGCGATGGCAATCAAATTCAAAGAGGGCTTGCATACGCCCTAATGGCATCAACCGGATTTCAAACAGCGCAGAATGGAACAAGTTCCCAAATTAATTTTCTGCCCGGAATTGGCGTAGGCGTAGGCACAACCGTTGGATCAAGATTTCTTCTTTCTGGTGCGCCTGTTCCATTGAGCAGAAACAGTGCGGGACAATTTATTGCATTCCGTCCGCTTTCGCAATTGGCAAAAGTTTTCCCAATTTCCGAAGGCTCAACCTATAATTCGGTTCGGCTTGACCATTTGATTACCAGTAATCATCAACTCTCGTTGCGTTTTGGTTATAACCCAAGCCGCATCACCGGTATTCAAGACGAATCACAAAACCAAACTTTGGGACAAAATGATTATTCGCGCACAGGTATCCAAAAGTTAAAAGATACTTCAACCGGACTTTCTTTGGTCAGTATTTTGCCAAAAAATATGACTAATGAATTTTATGTCAATTTTGGTCGCCGCAAAGCTACTTTTGATTCACAAGTTCCAAGTATTGCACACCAAATTGCCGGAACAGGTTTTATCGGTTCAAACCCATTTTCGCCGGTTGATCGTCGGGAAAACCGTTATCAAATCCGCGACAATGTTAACTGGGTTAAAGGAAACCATACTATCAAATTTGGTGCAGACTTTAACTGGATTGACATTGAAGCAAAATTTGAACTGAACTTCCCTGGTTTGTTCAACTTCAGTCAACAATCGGGCGGTTCATTGGTTAGCCTTGCCGGAGTTACTTGTGATTCAGCGACTTTGGCTCAAAGATGCCCTGCGTTCACTCCGGTTCAAGCCTACGGACTCGGTTTCCCAAGCGTCTTTATTCAAGGATTTGGTAATCCGAACAGCACCATCTCCAACAAACCCGTAGCTTTCTTTGTTCAGGATTCCTGGAAAATGTTCAAGAATTTTACGGTTAATTATGGTGTTCGTTACGATTACGAATTTACCCAACAATTTGCACCAACCGCTTTCAAAGACCCGTTGACCGGAATTACTTTGACGGCAGCAGATGTCCAAACTGCACAAGACGCTTTGAACGTGACCCAAGGTTTCCCACGTGACGGAAATAACTGGGCACCACGTGTT
>DAORIL010000148.1:0-11640 GCA_035438525.1 Pyrinomonadaceae bacterium | reverse complement strand
TTTCATAACCTTTTGCTGTATCGGTGCTAGCCAAGGTTGAAAATTTGGTTGGTATTTGTTTTGAATATCCGCCATAAACTTCCCATTTAGAATATTCTTCTTTTTCCTGAGCAAACGAATTGGTAATCGTTGCTAAAATAATGATTGCGATAATTTGTATGTTTTTCATAATTGCACCGTATTTTTTTCATAAAAAGAGCAGAACAAGAGTTTTATGTCCAGGTTCTGCTCTTGGTAAATAAATTGATGTTCCGATTGGTTTTAGAAGCGGTCTAAATAATAGTTATCGCTTCGTTTAGGTGTTTCTTCTTCAAATCTTGAATTCAAATATTCTTCTTGGGTTTTGTATTTGCCCCAGCCGGTTCGGATTTGAATATCCAAATAATCGTTATATCGGTAATTCATCCGTTCACAGGTTGCGCGGTCAAAATGACTATCGGGAATTAGGTTTTCAAAGTATTGAAAGAATTTTACAAATTTAGCGGTTTCATCCCCGAAATATCCGGTTGATTGTAGTGATTTTGAACTGGGGCAGAATTTATAAAAATCGTTTAGGTCACCTAAAATATTTTGAATCCATTTGACATCTTCACCCTTTAATCCTTTGTAAAGAATTCTGCTACATTGCGGAACATTTGGCACCATCATTGTTACTCTATCTGGCATAATTTTATTTCTCCTTATAATTTCGTTTATTTATTTTTCTCTCTCAGCTTTCGTGCTGATGATTTAATGATAGGGAAGTTTAAAGCCTTTGTAATCGCCTGTTTAGGTAATAGAATTCAGGTAAAATCAAGTAATTTTCGCTTTTTTGAGAGTTTGGTTACCCGTTTGGGTAGAAAGTAAAAATGTGAAAAAGTTTAAAAGTGAAAGAGTGAAAAAGTTATGATGATAATTGCAACTTTTTCACTCTTTTTTAGAAAATTACGGGGATGTTTTTTTAGTTAAAATCTATAATTGATTCCAAAACGAAGGCTCTGCGATTTCAAATCGGTTGAGTTTGCAAAACCTTGTTCATTCTTTTCTTTTAAGCCATCCGGCCTTTCGTTTATCCGCCGTTTCCTTACTCTTTTGGTTCATCTTGCGAAAAACAAGGGAGCGGATAAAGTAGGCTTTGGCGGAAGTCGGGGCATTTGTAATGGCTTCGTTAGCGAATTTGAGCGCGGCAATTAGATCATTTGTTTCCAGATAAATTTCGGTGAGAATAATATTTGCTTCGGAAATTCGGGAACGATTGCTGTCTTCTAATTCCAAAAACAACATCATATCGGGAATTACAAGGTCATACTTTTCCTGTTTGAAATACATAAAACCGCGATAAAAATAGGTTTGCGGATTGGAAGGTTCAAGTTTGATCGCCGTGGCAAAATCGGCTTCGGCATCTGCGTCCTGGTATAAATCGCCATACGCTTTGGCACGCAGGATATAGCCAAAGGCAGATTTTGGTTCAAGCCGGATGACTTGGTTAAAATCTGCGATTGCTGCCCGTCCATCAAATGCCCGACGATAGAGTTCGCCTCTGCCTGCATATGCTTCGACCAAATTAGGATTGATTTTGATGACGGTTGTGTAATCTGCAATCGCTAAATCGAAGCGGCTTTGTTTGGCTTGCAGTTCAGCACGCGAGATATAGCTTTTGATGTGTTCCGGGTCGAGTTTTAAAGCTGACGTAAAAGCTGCTTCGGCCCGCACCGTGTTGCCTTGCTTGGCAAATTTTTCTCCGCGTCGGTAGAATTCTTCGGCGGTTTTCGGCATTTGCCCATTGACCGCTAAAATGCTGATTGATAATAAGACTGTTAGTATGATTGCGTTTTTCATTGCTCTTAACCCTTTCTTTTTATGAATTTAGAATCTGTAATTAACTCCGAATCGGATGCTGTGAGATTTCAAATCGGTTGAATGCGTATATGGTTGATTTGAGGTAGAAGCACTTCCTCCTGGAGAAATACTGGTATAGTTGTTGCTGATAACGGAAACTCTGCCAAATTGATTAAAAAGATATTCAGCTTTAACCGACCAGTGTTTGGCAACTTTGAATTCAATGCCTGTTCCAACTGTCCAACCTGCTTTCGTTTTAGAAAAACTGCTGCTTTCAGTGTCCTTAAAATTAGGTTCGGAAGGATAGAGCAGAAGATAATCTCCGTTATACTTGATATTAGTTACAGCCAACCCGCCTGTTACATAAAGAAACATTTTTTTAGATGCGACTCCCAGGCGCGGACGGGCGGTCAAAAGCCAATCACTTTTGACTAACTGTGTAATTGTGAAAGGTCTTCCGTTAGCAAATGTAGCAGTTGAACTAACCGATTTATCAAATTTTTGTCCGCCAAAATCGAATTCTGCCCCCACTAAAAATCTACCTTTTTGAAAGTTGTAGCCGAATGTTCCTCCTCCGGTAAAACCGTTGGATTTAAGTCTTTGAGAAGCTGTTTGATTTACCAATACAAACTCGACTCCAATCGCACTACCGTTAATAGTCGAGATCTGTGGAGTAGCTCTACCGTTGGTATATCCGCCGAATCCGCCGACATAAAAACCTGTCCACGAATCATCTGATGATTGATGTTTTTTCACTGACTCAGTTTTCTTTTCAACCTTTTCGGCTGAACCTTCAGTTGTTGTCACAATTGTTTGCTCTTGAGCATTGACAGCTAAAAGGCTGATGCTGATTAAGGTTGTGATTGTCATTAATTGAACGAATTTTTTCATTGGTTTATTCCTCTTTATAATTTGTTTGCCGATCTTTTTGTTCGGCTATGTAAAGAGAGTAGTGAGTTTTTAAGACTTTGTAATCGCCTGTTCGGGTAAGAGTTTTTGGAGATTTTTTATTATTTGAGTTGATTTGAATGTTTCGTTACCCGTTTAGGTAGAAAGAGGCTTGAAGCAAAAAAATCAATTGACAAAACAACATTTTCGAACAAAATGAGGCGGTATGGCCGCCGCCTCTTTGCTCTTCCTGATTCCGGTAACCAATTTAAGGACAGCAAGCTGCCGATTGAATCGAAGTTCCCGGCACGCACACGCCGGCAACGCAGGCACTACTACAGCAATCTGATCCGGTAACGCAAGGACAACCGCCGGGACGTTCGAATTGTGCGACGTTGGATGAACAAGTGCAGGTGATAGCAGAGGGACAGCAGGAAGCAGACTGAACGGATAATCCCGATACGCAAATTCCACCTACACAAGCACTGCTGCAACAGTCGGAGCCAGTCGCACAGGCACAACCGCCGGGACGTTCGAATTGTCCTGAGGTCGAACTGCAAATACAGGCTCCTTGTCCGGCAGATTGTGCATTAAGTGATGTTGGAGCTATGAGCGCACTGATAATCGGTAAGGCGACAGCAGAAGCCAGTCCGATAGCTTTGATAGTATTACGCCGCGAAATGTCCGAAAACTTATTTGTTGGAGTGCTTACCAATAAGTTAGCCGATTCAAGCATACTTAAAGAAAGCCAAACCATGTCTTCTGTCATTCTCGGGTCATAATCTTTTTTCAGTTTTTTCGTGATTTCTTCAACCGACCGGGTTCCGTCACACGCATTCCAAACTACTGCCGAAGTTTTGTTCAAGCACAGCACTTTATTGGTTTTGAGATCATAAATTAAAATCTCGTCTTTAAGCTCTTGCACGACTGTATCTGATGTTTTTGAGATAGGGTGTTCAGTTTTTCTCATTTACTTTTTCCTTTTAATGATGTGATTGCATGAAATTAGCAATGTCTTGAGAATAGAAGGTTTTAGGGTTTATGTAATCGCCTGTTTAGGTAGAAGATTAAAGTGTTTTTTCGTTAAATCGTTGGATATGAGGAAGAATTATTACCCATTTGGGTAATAAGCAAAAAGGACGAGTAAAATTTCCCGTCCTTTCTTGAAATATTATTATTAATTTTTGGGGTTAATCCAATAATCTTTCCTTCAAAGCTTTAGCAACAGCTTCGGATTTTGAATGAACCTGTAATTTTTCATAAATGCGTTTGATATAAAATTTGACTGTGTTGACACTATTTTTTAACTCTTTGGCTGCGGTGTTGTAGTTATGTCCGTCAACCAATAATTTTAAAAGACGTAATTCGTGCGGCGTTAAATCATAATCAACCGTTTCCGGCGGGCGAAACTCACGAAAAAGACGAATGACTTTGGAAGCAACTTCGGGCGACATCGGCGAACCGCCGTCAACCGCTTCGCGCAAACTTTCAAGCAGACGCATTGGCGGCGTGCGCTTGAGCAAATAACCATTTGCACCTGCACACAGAGCATCAAAAATCCGCTCATCATCGTCATAAACCGTAATCATCAGAATCAGCATATTCGGGTATTTTTCTTTCAAAATCTTGATTCCCTGAATTCCGTCCATTCCCGGTAAACCGATGTCTGACAAAACTACATCCGGAATGTTCATTTTAATCCGGTCCAAAGCTTCTTCCATTGATTGATAACTTCCGGTGCATTTAAATCCTGGGGTGAAACCGATCAGCGAAGCCAGTCCTTCACGAATATCATCCTGATCTTCGATAATTGCCGTCTTTATCGGAGCTGTTGTCTTTTCGGTCATATTTTCTAATAAAACATTTATCATAGCGTTTCTCTAAAATAATCTACCTTATGAATCTTAATCTATGAAATTGGATAAATACATCACCCGTTTAGGTAGCAATTTGATGGATAAAGGATGAAATTGAGCTGAATTCACCCTTTTTTATCCTTCTGCTCTCAAAAGCGGCACACTTAAAATGACAATGGTGCCTTTGCCGATGTCCGATTTGATTTCGTATTCGCCGCCCAGATCTTCGGCACGTTTCCGCATATTGATCAGTCCATTGCCTCCGCGAAACTTTTTCCAATCGTTGTGACCGTTTTCGCTTAGTTTTGAAAATTGATCGAATCCTTTGCCATTGTCTTCAAAGGTTATGATCAGAAAGTTATTTTTGATTGAAAAATTGATTTTAGTTTCGGTAGCTTCGGAGTGTTTGACAACATTATTAATAGTTTCCTTAAAAACTAAAAAGACTTCGCGCCGGACGTTGGCTCCAAGCGGAATTTCGTGGTCAGAATCGGGAGCGTGAAACTCTAAATCAATATTTTTTGCCGTCAAAACATTCGCTGCAAAACGCCGCATTCTTTGGGTCAAATCCTGAAGATGGTCTTTTTTCGGATTAATTGCCCAAACAATATCGCTCATTGTATCAACTAATTCATTAGCGACATTGGTGATCATATCAAGTGAATCGCCGGCTTTACCATGTTCGCGTTCGCGTTGACGTGCTAATTCACTGTAAAGAGAGATTTGCGAAAGACTTGAGCCAATGTCATCGTGTAAATCGGTGGCAATGCGGGTGCGGACTTTTTGCAATTCTTTGAATTTTTCCTCACGAGCTTTTTGTAATTCGGCTTCGGCACGTTTTCTTTCGGAAATATCACGGGCAATTCCGGTAAAATATCGCTTGCCGTCACGTTCAAATTCACCAAAAGAAACTTCGAGTGGGATTTCGTGTCCATCTTTATGCAATCCCGGCAAAGTTACTCCTTCCCAATTAATATTTCTTTGATTGGTGGCTAAATAACGGGTTAATCCTGCGTCGTGCCCATCACGCATTCTTTCCGGCATGAGCATGGTCATCGGGTTGCCGATCAATTCTTCGGCTGAATAACCGAAAACTTTTTCGATCGCTTCATTAACAAAAATGATGTTGCTGTCAGCATCAATCGTTAAAATTGCGTCGGAAGCGGTATCTGCCAGAGTGCGAAAACGAATTTCGCTTTCCCGGATTATGACATTGGCGCGACGGGTTTCATCCAGAGCTTTTTCGACTTGTTTAGTTTTGCTTACCCGATAACGATCAAGGGCAAAAAATGCTGCTCCGACTATTATTACTGCCAGTGTAATGAACCACCATCTTTGCCAAATTGGTCGGGCAATAGTAAATGAAACGGTGGCTAAACTATCGCTCAAAACTCCATTGGCAGTTATGGCTCTGACTGAGAAATTATAAGTTCCGGGTGATAAATTAAAATCAACTGCGCGTTGTTCGTTGGGAGCACTCCATTCCTGTTCGTTGAATTTGTATTGATAGCGCAAAGTTTCCCCGGCATCAAAGGAAATAGCTAAAAAACTGATTTGAATTTGCCTTTCATCCGAGGCAAATTCGAGATTTTTGATTTCTTTTTCGCCCAACTCGGAAACGGATTGGAGTTTTCCATTGACGCTGATTCTGTCAATAAAAATCGGGGGCGGAGCAGAAGCCTTTTCAATTTGCGGAGAATATTTTATTAACGAATTAGACGAAGAAAACCACAAATTTCCTTTTACATCTGTATAACACGCTGTAATTACATTTCCCGGTAGTCCATCGTTCTGGGTAAAATTTTTGACTCTTTTCAGGTCGGGTTCGATCCTATTGATACCGCGTCCCGTCCCCACATAAATTCTCCCGAAATTATCCTCTCCTAAACAAAGAGCTTGATTGCTCGAAAGCCCATCAGCAGTCGAAAAGTTAGTAAAAGCAGGTTGTTCCGAATTTGGATCATCAATGCGAAAAAGTCCGCGACTCGCAGTTGAAAGCCAAAACCGACCTTGTTTATCGGACAAAAATTCAGTAACTGAATTCCGCTGAATCAAACCTTCTTCGGTAAAATCCCGGAACTTCCTGTCTTTGTAGCGAACAATTTGCCCGAAATAAAACCTGATCCAAATATTACCTGACGAATCTTCCCCAAAAGCAGTTGCTCCGCTTCCTTTGGGTAAACCATCCGCAAAAGTGTAAGGGTAAATTTTTTCGGTTGATTTTTCCCATCGCATTAATGAATTTTCGGCAGTTGGAGAGGAGATCCAAATATCTCCGCGTGAATCTTCAAAGATAGCTACAATTCCGTCGTTAAATAGCCCATCGGATTTGGTATAAACTTTCTGAGGCGCAACTCTGGCTAAATCATTGAAATTAGGCACTTTTGGAAATCGTAGTAATCCGTTGGTGGAAGAAATCCAGAATTCACCGTTTTGTGACTGCAAATCTAAAAAAGAATCGATCCAACCTTTATCAACTACCTGAGAAAGCTCGACGACTTCAATTTTGCCGTCGCTCACACGGGCGAGTTTTTTCTTTCCGCTTGTCAGAAAAACTTCGCCATCCTTATTTCCAAAAATTCCCCGGATAATTTCTTGGGGAAGTCCGTCTTTTTCTCCAAAAGTATAAAAATTGTTAGGTAAATACCGTGCGACACCTTTGTTGGCAATACTGAACCAAATAGTTCCGTCTTTACTGGCTACATTTGAGATGAGTTCACTTTCAATCGGACGAAATTTCGATTCATTTTCTTTAGCATTGGGGATAAATTCAAAAAGTTTGCCATCGGAAACTATTAACAGTTTGCCGTCAGGAGTTTGAGCCACCGCATTGGTAAAACCGTTTTTGGCTAAACCATCCTTTTTACCATAAGTTCTGATTAGGGTTGGGGTTAGATCTGTATTTTGATATTCATACACTCTGGCTCCGATGTCATTTCCGCCGCTATCCGCCCAGATCTTTCCGCTTTGGTCTTCAAAAATCGAATTTCCACCTGCTTCATTTACTTTGCGGATGACACCGTCGGTGCCCATCAGATAAATAGCAAAACTAGAGGCAATCCACAGATTTTTTCTGGAATCAAGAAACAAAGAATTAGTAACGACCGGTCTATCTTTCCATTCTTCAATTTCAATCTTTTCAAAATGCCAGTCGCCATTAGTTTTGACAAATTTGAACAAACCGTGAGTTGTTCCGACAAAAACAGTTCCGTTGCTGTCCATTCCTAATGTCACAATGCTTTTAGAAATTTTGCTGTCTTTTTCCGATTCCGGTGTGAGATAGGTTTTGAACATCGGAGGTTCTTCCGAATTCTGCTCCAGCTTTCCGGCAATAAAGTCCCAACGAAACGCTTTACCAAGAGGATTAAAAACAGCCAAGCCTCCACTGGTTCCGACTAAATAATCTCCATCTTTGGTTTCTAAAAAATCGCTGATGTTGCGATGTGGTAATCCCTGTTCCTGGGTGTAGTTCTTAAAGCGAAAACCGTCAAATCGCGACAGTCCTTCGCCAGTGCAGAACCATAAAAATCCTCTTGAATCAGAGACTATATGATTGATACCGTCATTTGCCAATCCATCTGCCGAAGAATAAAGTTTGAGCGGAAGTCTTTCAGCCAAAACAGATGTTTGAAAGGCAGAAAAAATGGATAGAAAAATTATACTGAAAAAGAAAAAACGAAAATACTTTTGTTGGTCGGGGGTAAATTTCATTTTATAACTTCACTAATGGTTAGTTATAAAATATAGCGAAAAAAGCAATTAGTAAATAGTTGATATTTAGGTTAGTGAAAATCAACGGTATTTTACAAATCTAAAACATCAATTTGACCCGTTATTCAGAGACCAAAATAGAGCAAGGAATGAACTTAATTTTTAATGTCCATTCCTGCGCTAAATAATTAGTAATGACCAGAGATCAAAGATGTATTCTTTATGGAATTTGTATTTTGCTTCTTAGTATCTGTCAAAAGGATCAGGTCTGTTTGCCATATCATCAAGCTGCTGTTTAGTTCTGGCAAAAAGAACTTTCATTCTCATATCATCCAAATATTCTTCATAGGTGCTTTCCATTGCATTACTGGTATTTCTTTCAAAATAGCAATAATAGTGCTCTAAACTTACCCAATATTGGAAAAATTTAAGAAATTTCTCAGTTTCATTTCCAAATTTCCCGCTGTTTTTGAGATATTTGGTTGGGCAGAACTTATAATGATCGTTCAATTCGACTAAAATTTCCTGCATATATTTGACATCTTCACCCTGCATTCCTTTGCGAAGAACTCTTTTTACGTTGGCGGTGTTTGGTGCTACTAAAGTTGTTAATTCAGACATATTATTATTGCTCCTTTTATTTTTATAATTTCAGTCTTTTGACTGGTTGGCTCTAATTTAGAGACGTTGAACGTTATGAACCCGAAAGTTCCGAAAATTGCGAAATAAAAATTTATGATTGATTTAGAAAAGAAGATTGTTTGAATTCAAATTCAAAATTCCTTTCTGCAAAAGATTGGTAAATATTTAACCTCTGACCTCTAGTTTGGGATTCCAACGGCGGAGTGCCTCGGCTAAATTTTCTTTGTGGTCAAAACGCTCGAATAATCCGTAAGCATTAAACCCAATAATGTTTGAATGTTCTTTTCCGCTAATATCGGTGAAAACTAATTTTGTTGCTCTACCGCCTTTTCCGTGGGCGTATTGTTGGAGTGTGACAACTGTTAACCAATCCTTTGGTAATAAATAACACGAATCATTTTTTAACCTCACCAACAATGCTTCAGGGTGTATTACTAATCCGACTCGTCTTTCACCGTTTTCTATTCCATAAACATACATCTCTTTACGGACGGCAAAATAGGCGGTAAAAATAAAGGTGAGGAATGGCAGAATGCACCACATCAAGTTGCCGGTCAGCTTATTATTGTCAATCTGATTGTAAACAGTAGAAGCCGAAACTGCAGAAATAAATGTTGCCAAAACCCAAAAGGTAGCCATCGCAGTCAAACACCAATGACCTATTGACTTGGCTCCGATCTTGAAATATTCCAAATCAGGAGTTTTTCTTTTATCAAAACAATCTTGAAATTTTTGCGGTAAT
Source organism: Pyrinomonadaceae bacterium (assembly GCA_035438525.1). Classification (GTDB taxonomy): domain Bacteria; phylum Acidobacteriota; class Blastocatellia; order Pyrinomonadales; family Pyrinomonadaceae; genus JAIBCC01. Next base: position 1,983 of record DAORIL010000148.1, on the reverse strand, counting down.
TGTTCTAACGGAAAATCCTCCTGTGGTTTGAGAACTACTGATTTGTTTTGGACTGTTTGAATGTCGTTCATCTTATTTCCTCTTTACTGTTCAATTGCTTAAATGATTCGTTAAATAAAATTTGTTTTATCAATTGCCCCAGCATGATTTTTTATGCGCCGTCATCTCCGGCTGACACAAATAAAGTTACGATATTGCAAATCGGCTGACACTAACCCAATGGGTAGAAATGAAAATTATTTTTTTAGAATGGGTTGCAGGGAGGTTTAAAACAAAAAAAGCGATCTTTTTCAACCACTTTAAATGAGAAATTTATGTGGAAAAATTCAGTCTAAAAACTCGTATGCAAGGCTTTAGCGACTGCATCAATTTTGGAATTACTTCTGACATAATTTTACTTCTCCTTATTATTATGTTGTTTGTTTTTTATCTGGACTTTTCATCGGAAGATATAAAGATAGAGAACTTTTGAGCTTTAAACTGCCTGTTTGGGCAAGTGTTTCGCAGTAATTTTTGAGTGTTTTTGACTGGTTTGGGCGCGTTTTCCAAATGGGAAAGTTTTGAAATTAGTAAGTAGCTGAGTAAATTTCTATGACTCTCAAATTAAAAGCAACATAATATAAAATAATATAAAAAGAGCAGAACCTTTATTTGTGCGGTTTCTGCTCTTAATCTAAATTGGGTTGAATATCTTCGGTAATAGTTTTGAATTTAAAGTTTGTTAATTGTATATATCAAACGGATCACGTTTAACAGTCCCGTCTGCCATATCATCAAGAAGTTTCCTTGTTCTTGCAAATCTCAAAGCGTCTTCAGATGTGTCGTTCAAATATTCGTCAAATTTTGCATCCAATGCCTTGCTGGTATTTTTTTCAAAATAACAAGCCCAATAATCCAAACCTACCCAATATTGAAAGAATTTGAGTAGATTTTCAGTATGGTCTCCGAAATAGCCGGTGGCTTTAACTCCGTTTTGGGGGCAGAACCTGTAATAGGTATTTAATTTATCCAACATTGTTTGCATATAAATGACGTCTTGCCCTTGCATTCCTTTTCGCAGAACTCGCTTAACTTTTTTCGTATTTGGTGCTACCAATAATTTCTCTAACATATAATTTTACTCTCCTTATAATTTTCTTTGTATTATTATTTCGAGCCGTATGTCCGGCTGACACAATTAAGTTACGATAAAGCAAATAGCCTGGCACTAACCCAACAGTTAGTAATGTAAAAAAATCTTCAGAAGCTGTTTGAAAACTCAGTTTTTTGTTTTTTTGTCTCTGAAAGAGACCAATTTAATAGCGTAGGGTGAAACCCTACATTAAGGTAAAAAACGAACCCGTCTCTGAAGGAGACGAACACAAAAGATTGGTTGTTCGACACTTACAGCGTCGAAACGGATTTTCCATTTATTCGTAGGGTTTCACCCTACGCTATTATGTTCGTCCCCGTCGGGGACAATCTTCGAGTTTTTAAACCGCTTCTGAAGATTTGAAATTTCAGTCTTTTTCCTCAAAAATAGTCTGCCCGTTTTTGCTGAATCGGATTTCTTTGCCTTCGTTGTTATAAACGACAGAAGCTTCGTTGACGCCTTTTTTGAAATCAATATTCCAGGTTATTTTGGCTTCCTTATCGTTCACACTTTCTTTTTTCCGAAAGATTTTGATCGAAGTTAAAACAGCATCAGGAATTTCGATTCGCTGTCTGGCTTTAGAAAGATAGTTTGTTGCTTCGGATAGATTTATGCTGCTCAAAGAAAAGTTCTCAAAAATACGCACCCCTCTTTTGGGAAAACCATCCCGTTTCGTCTTGGTTAAACCGTTGATTCCGAAATTAAATGATTCCTCCAGCTGCGGATTTTGCGGATTTTCAAAACTGCAAACTAAGTTATCTTCGTCAATTACTATTCTGGCGACGATGTTTTCCTCGCCGAGCTGTTTTTTCAAAGCGTCCTGGGCTTTTTGCAGTTCTTCGGGAGTAATT
>DAORIL010000147.1:0-11661 GCA_035438525.1 Pyrinomonadaceae bacterium | reverse complement strand
CGCAAAACTTTTGAAGAAAAAGGAAATTGCGTAGTTAACCAATTTAGCGGTTACAAGGTCGGCGGCGATGTTTTTATGAACGGAAAACTGACGCTCGGTGAAAACATTGCCGATTTGGGCGGTTTGACGATGGCTTATGCTGCTTTTCAAAAATCAATGCAAGGCAAACCGTCGCAAAAAGGCTCTGATGGATTTACACCTGAACAGCGTTTCTTTTTAGGTTGGGCACAGGCTTGGGCAGAAAAATCCAGTCCAGAAGCCGAATCATGGCAAGCACAAAATGATCCGCATGCCATTTCACGCTTTCGTGTCAATGGACCTTTTGGAAATATGCCGGAATTTCGTCAAGCGTTTGGCTGTAAGGAAAAAGATAAAATGGTGAGAACCGATATTTGCCGAATTTGGTAAACGGTAAAGTAAAAGTAAAAAGGCAAAAGTAAAAAGTAAAAAATGAAGACTTTTCATTTCCAAACTTTCTTATTTTTGCCTTTCGCCTTTTTACTTTATTTTCCTACTTACTGCCTTTCCATTTTTGCAGCTCAGCTTCTAAGCCTGAAACAGCAGTCGGATTAGCCGGAGGGGTTGAGGCTTTTCCAACTTGAATTGCTTTTTCTGCGGTCGAAATTGCATCTGCTTTCTTTCCTGCTTCAGCTAAAAGTCGAGCCTTAGTATTCAAATTACCAAAAGTTTCTTTGACCTTGATTGATTCATCTAACCAACCGATTGCTTCGTCATAACTAGCGGTCATTTTGGTAGATAGAACAAAACCTGCACCTTGATTTAAGGGGCGAACATCGTCAGCCTTACGATTTTTGATGGCATCGCGAAATTGGCTGAGAACACGTGCATTGATGTCGCCAACATTGACTGTAAATGGAACTGCTAACTTTTCCCAACTCAGCACGACTTGAGCAGAGCTACCGGAAACATTATCAAATTCATACATCAAAGTTTCACGTGAATCAGATAATTTGGTCGGAACAGTTTTAACCCGCAAAGCATCTTGCTCGACTTTATAGGTAAATGCGCCCCATTCGTTATTGACTTTATTAAAAATCAAAGTCCATTCTTTTTCACCCGGAATAGCAAAAAATGCGTATTTTCCGGCGGGCAGTGGCTGACCGTTAATTGTCACGTCAGTCGAAAATTCGATGGTCGTATTTTCATTTGCGCCGGTTCGCCAAACTTGTCCGTATGGCACTAGACACGGATCATTGTAGTTGCCTTTTTGAATGACATTTGGGGATGTGCACCCGTAAACATTGGTTCTGCCTTTTACATTCGGGCGATGATAGACAATGCTGATTTTACTGTCTCCAACAAATTGCACAATTTCCTGACGATTTGATTCACGCGGGAGCGTGACTTGTCCAATAACACTCATTGTTAAAAACAATGAAACAACTCCAACTAAAAAAAATGTTCTTTTCATTTTATCTCTCCAAGTTTTCTTTTGATTTTTTAATAAAAATTTGCAGCATTCGGTCAACTTCAGCCTGCATTCCCTGAGTGATGTTTTTCTCACCAGCCAGATTGGCCAACGGATGCAATTCTCTGGCGTGATTTCGCCGTATTTCGACAAATTGCGAATAGCGGACTAAAGCTGTGTTTGCCGATTTTTCACGAATTTCCGCCACACAACGCAAATAATTTTGAGTTTCCGTTGGCGATGGATGCCATTCGATAATCTCTCCGGCGGCAAGAAAATCAACCGCAAATGATTGTTTCATTTGACCGACAAAAGGGATTTGTGCCGAAATCATCCAACGGGTAATGCCTTTTCCGTCAGTATGGATGCTATCTAAATTAGGCATAAACTCGACGTAATTATTCCCGTCTGCGAAAAATTTTTGCGCTTTTTCGGCCGGCGCATTAATTTCAAAACTGTCCGCAAAATTTGCTCTGATTATAAACATAATTCGATTTGGGATTTGGGAATTCTGATTTGTGATTGTCTTATTGCAAAGGTCTGCATTTGAGTTCGGACGTATTATAATCCACAATCCCAAATCCACAATCCCAAATCAAAAGGCTCCATTAAAAATGATTGCATTAAAAAACTGTCTGGTAGTCGAGCGGAAAATTCCGCGGAAAAATGGTTCATCGGCAAACAAAATAACGTGTCCGCTGCCGGTCGGCTCATCAATCAAATATGCCGTTCCTTTCAAAAGTCTTTCGGTGTTGCCTTCCCAGATAAAGCCTGACATGGTTAAAGGTCTTTTCGCGTTTTCGGCAAAAAGCAAAGCATTTGTGCCTTCTTTGGAAAAGCGGAAAAAGTAATTTGATGATAAAAGAACGGGAATCTCGTTAGAATCAACGCCGTAATTTAACCAGATCGTCCGGTCAACCGTGGCTCGCATGATCGCTCCCGGCAATGCTTCTGGTGCTTCGCCTCTGTTTGCGGTTGGCGAAATTATCGGTGGTAACTCAGCCGGTTTCCAGTCCTGTTTATCCGCTTTGGGTTCGGTTTGTATCAGATCAGGTCTGGTTTTTTCTTCCCCGTCTTTAGCTTTTTCCTCGTCTTCACTACTTCCGACCATTTTTGAAGAAGTGAATCCGACATCCTTTAAGGCAGCAAAAACTGATGCACCACGCACGGTAATCAATGTTCCACCATTTGAAATCCATTGTCTGAGCGAATCTACACCGTCTTTTCCGAATTGTGAAAAATAATCTCCTGCCGAACCGTCAGGCATGATCAGCACATTGTAATCTTTTAATGCTCCGCCTTTGATGCTATTGAGCGTCATTGGCGTAAATTTGATGCTGGAACGGTCAAGCATCCACCAAAGCGAGCCGTAACTGGTTTGCTCAACAGGTTCGGCCGCAACCATTGCAACCGTTAAGCCGCGTTTCATTTGGGCAACCGCTTCGCCGCCGATTGGAGTGTCGCCTTCTTCGGCATAACCAGAATTTACGGCGGTGACATTAACCCCGTATTCTCGGGCCAGACGATTAACGGCTTCGTGAATCATTTCACGATTACGTGAAATTCGGATGACAAAAGTTCCGGCTTTCCAATTCCTATTGCCTGTTGTCATTGGCCGAGTTGCCACGCCAACGCGAAAACCTTCTTGCAAAAGTCGTAATGCCATTGCGCCTACATTATCGTTTTCATAGGAGATAATGTAAGCAATCTGTGCTTTGCCCGAAACTGCGCCACGTTTTTGAGCTTCCAAATATTCGGCGGTCACTGCATTGCCAATGTTTCCTACGTCTTCCGTCCAAAAAGCATCAATCCCAAACGCCAACGGCAGCGACCACGCCGTAATATCATAAAATCCATATTGTTCTTTAGGCTGTCCTTTTCCACGCATTTCATTACGTTTAAACCGTCCCATATTATCGTCAACAAAGGCTTTATCTTGCGGAGTATCTTGTTCTAAAAAGGCTTTGATAAGCCGTTTATTTGGCTGGTCAAGGTCAATAACGTAAGAACCGACGGGAAAGTTTTTGCTTTGAGCTGGAGCATTTTTTATTTCGTAATTGTGCGCGGTAACTGAACTGAATGAAGAGTTTGCAACATTTACTTCAACTTTAAGACGTTGCAGATGCTCAATCAATTCAGCCGTTTTAGGACGGTCTTTGTCAGGAATGATGACAATGCGCTTCATTCGCTCGGTTTTTCCTTCGTTAATTGCCGAAACACGAAAATCGTAATAATCTTTCAAACGTGACTGACGATTTTTGGCCGAAGTTTCGAGCGTGGTCATTGAGGCGACAAAATGTTTGGCAATTGCACTGCGCAAAGTAACAATCGTCCCGTCATCCCGCATCCAATTGATACCTTTGAATCCGCCGCCATCAGTTTCATAAGTCATTCCGATTGCTCCGGTCAGCGACGGCATCGAATCCCAATAGCCGACATAAAAAAGGTCAAAAATATCACGGTTGTAATAATCCCAGCGGTTGGAATCAAAGGCGGCGGCGTTGGCGCGACCATAAATATCCATCCATTTATTGGTCACAGGTTGCGGTAAATTCGGATTGATCGGCAAAGCAACAGGCGGGAAAAAATATTGCGAAGGCTGTCCGTGATGGTCAACCGCCAGTTGCGGATTCCAATCAAAAAAAGCCTTTTCCATATTTTGCGTTTCGATTTGTGTTCCGACGGCATTATCCCGATTGAGGTCAAAACGATAATGATTAAGCCGTCCGTAAATTGACCAAGGCTCACGATGTTCAATCGCGACAGGATTTGCATCGCCAACCGCAACCGAGTTATACCAAGTCGCAAAACGCTCGTGTCCATCAGGATTTTCGCCCGTGATAATCAAAGTGACATTGTTTTTGAGAATATCTAAAGTTGCTGGTTCATTTGAGGCGGCAAGTTGATAAATAACCTGCATCATTGCTTCAAACGAAGCCGATTCATTCCCGTGAATCGTATAAGCCATCCAGGAAATTGTCGGATTATTTTGGATGATGGAATTGGCTTCGGTCGGGGAAGTTTTGCGCGGATCGTTTAATTTGGAATTATTGGCTTTGATTTCATCAAGCCTCGACATATTTTCAGGCGCAGAAATAGCCACAATATGCTGCATTCGATGTTCATTCGTTAAACCAATATCGAAAATCTTAACGCGGTCCGGTGCAGATTTGGCAACTTTTTCAATAAATTGCTCCATTTGCGCGTAGGTTGTGTGATGTGTGCCAACTTCAAATCGCAGAATACTTTGCGGACGGGGAACTTCGGTTCGATATGGTCCTCTGGAATAAAAATCAAACTTTGAGTCGTCAGTTTGAGCAAAAAGGTTGATTGCTAAAATCAAGATGGGTAGAAAGCGAAAAAATACTTGCTTCATTAAAAATTCCTTTTTTAACAGATTTACCGAAATGACTTTTTGAAATTCTACATCAAACAACCGATAATAAACAATTTATGAGCGATAAATGTCCAAAATGCGATTATAAAAAACTAAAAACATGGAATGAATTAAGCGAAGATGAGAAAATAATCATCAAGGTAAAGCATTCAAATTATCCGCTTGAACAGAGGAAAAAGCATCGTTTTTGTGTGCGATGCGGATTTGAAGAAACTTCTGGCGATTTTAGAGTTTAACGCCACAAACATTGACTTTACTTTCCATTTTGATTGAAGATTGAACAAAACATTTCAAAATTATGAACTACGCACTTAATTCGCTGACCTATTCATTATCCGAAACTTTAGAAACCGCCGTCCAAGCATCTTTGGATGAGTGGAAACAGCACGACAAAATCAACCGATTATGGAAAAAAGACGCAACGGTCTGGACAAATTCGGACGAGGCAAAATGGCTTGCGTGGCTTGATGTGGTCGGCGTGGAATTAGCCGATTTGCAAAAATATCGTGACTTTGCCGAAGACGTAAAACAATTTGAATCAATAGTTTTGCTCGGAATGGGCGGGAGTTCGCTCTGTCCCGAAGTTTTGGCTATTACCTTTGGCGTTAAAAACTTTTACGTTCTCGATTCAACTGTTCCGGTTCAGGTCAAAGTGGTCGAAAACAAAGTTGATTTAGCCAAAACTTTGTTCATTGTCGCCAGCAAATCAGGCTCAACCTTAGAGCCGAACTGTTTCAAACAATATTTTTACGAGCGTGTGGTGGAAACGGTCGGACGCGAAAATGCGGGCAAACATTTTGTGGCGATTACGGACCCCGGTTCAAAAATGCAGTCGGTTGCCGAACGCGACGGTTTTCGCCATATTTTCTTTGGAAATCCCGAAATCGGCGGACGTTTTTCGGCACTTTCGCCGTTTGGAATGTGCGCTCTGGCTTCGATGCAGTTAGATGTCGAAGGATTTTTAAATTGTGCTAATGCAATGGTTTCAGCGTGTAAAAATGAGAATCCAAACGAAAATCCGGGTGCAGTTTTAGGCACGATTTTGGGAATTGCACATGCAGAGGGACGCGACAAATTAACAATTATTACTTCGGATAAAATTTATGATTTAGGTGCGTGGCTTGAACAATTGATTGCCGAAAGCACCGGAAAAATCGGCGTTTCAATCATTCCGATTGACCGCGAACAAGTTCAAAACGCAGATACTTACGGAAACGACCGGGTTTTTGTCTTACTTGATGTTGAAGACGATTTTGATGATCAGGAAACTCTCGCCACGCTTAAACAATTAGAAGAAAACGGACATCCTGTGATTCGGATTAACTTGATTGACCGCCGACATTTAGGACAAGAATTTTTCCGTTGGGAATTTGCGACAGCGGTGGCGGGTTCGCTAATGAAAATCAATCCATTTAATCAGCCTGATGTGGAATCGGCTAAAATCGAAGCACGAAAAATCACCGAGGAATACGAGCAAACCGGCGAATTACCCAAAGAAACTCCGTTTTTTGAAGCCGACGGCATTAAACTTTTTTCGGATGAAAAGAATGTTGCCGAGTTAAATTTGTTGGTTGGCGAAAAGACTCTAGCCAATTATTTGCAAGCCCATTTAAACCGAATTAAGGAAAATGATTATTTTGCCTTGCTTGGTTATATCGAAATGAATGACGAAACCGAATCGTTACTGCAAAAAATTCGTCATTCGGTTTTGGCAGAAAAAGGCGCAGCCACTTGTCTCGGGTTTGGTCCGCGTTTTTTGCATTCAACCGGACAAGGCTACAAAGGCGGCGCAAATAATGGTGTTTTTCTTCAAATAACTTCAGATGATGCGATTGATTTTGCCGTTCCTGAGCAAAAATTTACCTTTGGTGTGGTCAAATCTGCACAGGCGCGTGGAGATTTCCAAGTTTTAGTTGATCGTGACAGACGTGCTTTGCGCGTGCATCTGGGCGCAGATGTGAGTGAAGGATTGAAAAAAATTATTTCGATTTTGAAGTAAATACTCTGTAAAGTAGGATTTTGATAATTAAGTTTGATAATGAAGGCAGAAACACGTGCGTGAGCAAGTGTGCTAAACCGTTGTAGTTATTTTACTTGGACACCCTTACTAACGTGCGGGTTTCTGCCTTTGAAAGATAAAATTTTATAAATTTCCTTGCACTTTTCTTAAAGATTAGGAACAATTTCAAAATGGTTGTAAATAGCGAAGAAGTTCTGGCACAATTCGGCAAACGCGCTCAGCGTTGTTATGGCTGTTTTGTAGCTTATCACCTCAAAGATATGTATTTGGGCGACGATGTCACATTTTTTTGTGAATACTGTAAAGACGAAACGATGTTTCACTTTAACGAATTTTCAAAATTGATGGACTTAACAAAATTGAAAGAAGTTCAGGATGAAGATCATCATCATTGATTCGGATGAAAAAAGTAACACTTTACATCAATAGCGATGGCGAACGTCAAGATATTTCGCTCGACAATGAATTGTCAATCGGGCGGACGAGTCAGGCAACTTATGCTTTGCCGGATTCGGGATTATCGCGTGTAAATACTACTTTTTTCCGTGATGGCGAATCTGTTTTTGTGGTTGATGAAAACTCGACCAACGGAACTTTTATCAATGGCGAACAGGTTTTTAGCAGTCCGCGAAAACTAAAAGACGGTGACGAAATCACGGTCGGAAGCAATACTCAGATTCGGATTGAAATAGCTGATAAGACAAGTGTTAGCACAACTACTACAACTCCCTCTGAGCCGAGTCAAAGAACTCCTAAATCTAAGACAAAGGCAAAAAAGAAAGCCAAAACCACTCCGCAAAATACACAGATTCCGTTGCTGCCGGTCATTGCCGGTGTGGCTACAGTTTTCATTGTTTTTTTTGCGGTCGTTGCAATTTTATTAGCGAGTTATTTCAGTAATAATTCAAATAAAAATGCGACTCCAACGGCAACAATGTCCGCCGAATTGATTCCAAAACGGGTGATTGATCCGCTCGGCGGCGAAGACCCTGAAGATGTGGATGATTTGATTGCAGCCTGGGAAACCGAAGATATTCCGACCGATGCCAAAGATTTGCAAGAAGTTAAATCTACTTCAACCGACCCTTCGAGCGCAGAATTAAATGTCCCGATTGCTTTTTGGGAGCAAATGAAGGCTCTGGCATTGCAAGCTCGTTCGGGTCCAACAGGTGAGCGACCGGCAGGACTTGCTCCGACCAATGAACTTTGCTGCGGAGTTCCTAAACAGACAGCAAAATTGGAACAAATGGTGCGCGATGGTTACACACAGCCTCTTGATTTTGCGGATCTTGCTCAGAAAAGAATAACTGGCGATTTGATTGAATTACCATTAGCAACCAAATACTATGTGATAGACGTCGGCGGTAACGCTAACGAATCCGAATTTACGCAATTTGATTGGAAAAGCAGAAGCACTCCGCTTCCGACCAACTCAGAAAAGTATCAAACCTTAGTGAAGTTAGCGAACAATTTTTCAGGTCAAAAATATAATGTTAATGATCCAAATGACCGTAAACAGATGAAAAAACGTCTGTTACGGATGTTTAATAAGCGGGCGAAACCGATTTTAGAAGAACTAGCCATGGCGTATCAGCAAAAATTCGGCAGACCGTTGCGTGTAACTTCTTTGACTCGTTCGATGGAGTATCAAATCTCATTAAATGGCAACAACGCCAACTCGTTTAAAGTTTCCGGCGAAGGCAGTCGTCCGCCACATACATCAGGTTGTGCATTTGATCTGGCTCGTAAACATATGACGACCGAAGAGCAAAATTTTATGATTAACAAGCTCTCGGAAATGGAAAATCAAGGTAAACTCGACGCACTCATCGAATATCACGCCAATTCTTGTTTCCATATTTTTATCTATCCTGATGGACTTCCGCCTGGAGTCAAAAGCGCGGCTCAAACCGCAGTCAAAAGTCCAGCTCCAAGCGCAGTCAAAAGCCCAGCTCCAGCCAAAGCGAAGAAATGACCTTAATTACACTTTCGATTATTGCTCTAATTTCCGCTATTATAACGATTTACGCCAAATTGCGCGAAAATGAAGCGGTGCAATTCATCTTTAAACCTTTGACGATGGTTGCAATAATTTTGTTAGCTTTTCTCAATTCATCCACGCCGTTGAATCTTTATCAAAAAGCCGTTTTAGCCGGATTGATTTTTTCCACCATTGGCGACGTTTTTTTAGTCAAAGATAAACAATTTTTCGTTCAAGGTTTGGTTAGTTTTTTAATCGGTCACATTTGTTATATCGTCGCATTTTGGACTACGCCAAATTTGCCAAGCGGTATAATTTATTTGGTTTACATCGGATTTTTTCTCACAATTTTATGGAAGCATTTAGGCAAATTAAAAATTCCCGTCATCATTTATTCGTTGGCAATTGCAGTAATGAGTTGGATGGCGTTGAGCCGCACGATTGAAAATCATAACCATCATAATTTTCATGCCTTTCTCGGCTCGGTAATGTTTGTCGCTTCGGATTCGCTACTCGCCTATAACAAATTCAAATTGCCGATTCCGCTTGCTCCGATTTGGATTCTCGGCACTTATTTTCTGGCGCAATGGTTCATTGCTCTTTCGGTTTAATTTGATAAACTCAAATTATGTCAGAAAAAGAGCCAAGAAAACCTAGCTACACAGGACTTGCCCGCCGTTTGAATCGAATTTCGCCGGAACATAAAAAAGTGGCGATCGAAATGACGGCAAACCTCGCGGGCGTGAGCTTACGCGTCAGCAAAACCTTTGTCGAAGCCACCCCGAAAGCCAGTAAAATATTGACTGCCGAAGATTTACGTCTGTGGGCAGAAATGGGGCGCAAATTGGCGATGGCAAATTCGGAATCGGGCGTGATTTTTTTCCAAAAAGGCGTTGCCGATTTCAAAAAAGTTCCTGAACAGGCGCGGCATCTCGTTTTTCAGATCTGCACCCGTCAACTTATTTTATCGAGTTCGATTGGTCTGGAAACCTTTGAAGCAATTCCCGATTTAGCCAAGCAAGTTGATAATGATGAACTATTTAGCGAAATTTTGGTTATCGCCAACGAAGTCGCGAATCGTTCTGCCAAACATTCTGCCGATTTTCTGAAAGCCACGCCGAAAGTTGCCAAAGTTCTCGAAAAAGACAGAGAAATGCAAAAATCCGTCTTAGCGTTGGCAGGGAATTTTGCTTCGCGGACGGGCGGAATGACGGCGGATTTGTGGAATGTTTTGCCGGATTCAATCGCAAAGTTAAATGCCAAACAATCAGTTAAACTTACCGATAAAGCGTCTGAATTCTTAAGTTTCGGTGGTAGTGTGACGCTTCATTTTGTAATGTCGGGCGGCGAAGTTTTGCGAAATATCGAAACGGTTTTTGAAGATTGGTGCATCGTTTTGCGGAAAATTGCCGAACATGGAAATGCTGTTCTAATCAGCTTTTTACGGACAACTTCGCAATTTTTTAACAACATCGTCAAACAAAAAAATGCCGAGTCCATTGCGCGAAAAGTTTTGCAATTAACGGGCGAAATTGCCGAAAAAGATGCGGAATCTGCGTTGGCGTGTTTTCGTTCGTCAGCGTTGGCATTGCGAAAAGTTTCTCTGGTTCAGTTTGAAGATTGGGTGCGTTCGGGTTTACAAGCAAATGGCGAAAATTCAAAGGCTCGGAGGTCCTTTTTCGCGCTTGAAACCCGTAACAGTTACGACCTTTTGCACGAAGGTCAGGAAGGTTTGCCGCTCGAAAAAATTCAATCAATTTTGCGGATCTATATCGAAGGTTTGACCGGAAAAGAAGTAGAAATTGCGCCGCTTTCGGCAATGCCGCAAGAATCGCGCATCAATGACGGCAAAACGATTTATTTACCTGCCAAAGTTGCCGAATTTAAGACCGATGAGATGGATTTTCGGCTCTACAAAGTGCTGTCTGCACATGGTGCGGGGCAAATCGAATTTGGCACTTATGAACGCGATACGGTCGGACTAAAATCTGCATTTACAAGTCTTTCCGAACTCTACGAAGCAACCGCCGAGGAATGGGACGCATTCTCTTTGGCGGGTTATATTGAGGATGTGCAGAAAGGTGAAAAGGCTCTCAGCAAAGAAGAGTATATGCACCAACAAAAGGCGAAACAGAAAAAATTGCCGAAAAATTCGGATTACCGCGCAGTTCTTTCGGTTTTTCCTGAACCGTCGCTCGCCCGAAAGATTTTTGGAACGCTTGAAAATGCGCGGATTGATCGTCAATTGCGCCTTACTTATCGCGGATTGCGAAAAGATTTGGATTTGATGCAGTCATTTTTGCGCGAAAAACGCCCGTATATTTTTGATATTCCGATTCACCAAGTTCCATCCGAACTGCTTTTTCAAATTACGCTTTGTGGTGGCGCAACCGATGATGCACGCCAATTTTACGGGCAAATTGTCTCGGAAATCGAAAGCGTGATCGATGTTTATTTGAATAATAAAACTGCGACAGTTGCCGATACTTTGATGGCAACCAGTCGGGTTTATATGCTTTTTCAGACGATTACCCAAGACCAACAGCAGCAAAAATCGGACGAAAAAGAAGAGAAAGAGGAATTTGATTACGACGAAAAGAATTCGGGCGAATCGGCTCTCGAAAACAAGAAAAAGCGTGATGATAATGCCAAAAGTTTGCAGGATGCCAAAGATTTGTTCAATGCCTGGAATAGTTTAGAGGAAGAAGGCGAGCCTGACGATTTGCAGGGGGCAGAGGCCTGCTCGCAGCACGATATTGCCGAACAACCGCTGGAATCGGGCGATTTGGCGTTCAGTTATGACGAATGGGACGGCGCACTTGGCGATTATCGTT
>DAORIL010000146.1:0-11675 GCA_035438525.1 Pyrinomonadaceae bacterium | reverse complement strand
GGTCTGTTTGATCTATAAAGATAACTTGGGGTTAAAGTCAGGAAATGGTTGACCTTAATATCAAAGCCAAAACCAACACGTTCATCAATGTTGGTATTAAATTTGTCCCCAAAACGCAACGTTCCGTTAAAAAAAACTGAAAGCCTTTCGAATTCCTTACCTTTTTTATCCTTAGTTTTGATCAAAGGCTTAGTAACCGTAATGTCATTCCACCATTGATTGTCTGTTTGGGGTAGGTTTTGGGCAAAAGCCGGATAAGTAAAAAGGGCTAAAAAAATTAATAGTGAAAATTTCATTCGCAAATAATATTAATTCCGTGTTACAGCAAAGTTACAGAATTAACAAAAGTTACGAAAAAGTTACGACAATGTGAAAAAAGTGTTACCTAATATCAAATCCAAAGAAAATTGCTGAGATAATTAAGGTAATTCCAAGCGCAATCGGTAAAAATTGGTCTCTTTCAATTACATCACCTTTTTTTAGTAATCGATGAAAAATAGTGAAAACCGGTAAAGCCACTCCTCCCACCATTGAAGCAATTATGGCACCGAAAACTGCACCAATTACAAAAATGAAAACACCGCCTGCGCCGCCTGCCATAATTCCCCAAAGAATCCCTATGAAAGGTAAAATTAAGAGCATCACAGACCAACTATATTTTTCAACTTCGGCTACCATTTTCGCGATCAATTTTCCCGAAAAATAGCCAACCGTAGCACAAATTACGTTTACAAAGAATAGAAGAAACATCACCCAACTTTCTTCAAAACGAATTTGAGAACTGATGAAGAATTTAGTAAAAAGTGCCAACGGAGGAAGTGCGCCCAGCATTAACCCAAACAAAGCAAATGATTTTTCGGTTGTTAACGGATGTTTGATCAAACCCGCCTCAAAACGTTCCTGTTCGGTTTTGTAAAGAGACATTTCCATTTCATTGACTCTTTGAATTGCTAAAAGAGTATTTAATCGTTTTTCGACATCGTCGGTGTTGCCGACATTGTTTGCAAATTGAAAGATGTCTCTTTCTTCGATAATTGTTTGAGTTCGATTGGATTCCATAATTCTTCCTCCAAATGGTTGACGGTAAAAACTTTTTCTGTTTGCGTTGAATTATTAAAAATAATATTAAGTTTTGCCGTTAATTCGTCATCGTTGACAAATTTGGCAAATTCTAAGACTAAAGTGTAAAGTTTTTTATTTTCAGTCTGACCTGAATTGATCATTTCAATAACCCGCAAAAAATCTTGACGGGCTAAAGTTTGATGCCGTTGTAAACGTAAACGGTTGCGTCGATTCAAGCAAACAGTGGCGAGATTGGGGTTTTCATGTTTACTAATTTGAAAAAAATCATTAGAATCAAGGTTGTCACAACTATTGTTCACAAAATTTTCATAAGTTAACCCAAAATAACGCTCGAAAGTTTCACGAAATTCAAATAAAGTCACATTCGTTTTGGATTCTAACAACAATTGTGAAAAGGTTTTTTCAAATTCATCAACCTTATTATTTTTTGAATCTACTTGCTCATTTATTCCGAAATTGTTCTTACTTAACTTCTTTGTAACAAATTTGCGTAATAATAAAATTGCAAAGGGAATCCAAAGGAGAGTAATTAATACACACTTTAGCCACAGCAATGATGATTTTTGCCACAGTTTAGTGTTTTTTAAGTATTCGCGTTGCTGAATAAAATAATAAACCCCAAATGGTGCACCGCAAGTTAAATAAATGATTATGAAGTCAATAGGTTTCATCAATCTGATTATTTGCAAGGTATATGCCAAAAAATATGCAAGTTTTTTATTTAGCCGCGTTCATTGTTTTGAACCAATAAATTGTTGGGTTTATTGAAAAAACAGCGGAACAATCATTGAGATTCTTTCGTATTAAAATTTAGCAAAGCGCAAAAAAAATTAAATTTCTTTGCAAAATGCAAAAGCAACTTTTTTGGATAAAAAATATTCAAAAAAATGTAAGCAAAAAGATTTTTCACGTTCGTCTAATGTTTGGCACTGAAATTGCCACATAAATAAACAGGGAATAAAATTTATCCCAAAAGTAATAATAAAAATATACTTGTTTGGTTAGGTTCATAATAAAGAGGTAATAATAAAATGGATAGTAAAGGTAAAATAAAGGTAATCAAAAAGGGAACTCAACCTGTTACCAAAGTTACAGTTGAGAAGAAAGCAGCACAGAAAACTGCACGCGAAATGGTGTCCAATGTGACCAATTGGGTTACAGATTTTCAATTGAGAAAGCGTGAAGAAACAAAACAAGCCATTGAAAAGTTTTTAACTCAACAACCCCAACCAAACGGAATTTAAACAAGTTTTTTTCATTTAGGTAGTCTCCATTAATTTTAGGAACAGTCAAAGCAGGCTGTTCCTTTTTTTTCGTGCTTTATTTTGTGATAAACTGCAAAATATAAATATTTATACGTCATAAATTATGCAAGAAAAAGTAATAATAATTACTGGAGCGAGTTCAGGGATCGGAAGGGCAACCGCCAAGCTTTTTGTTGAAAATGGCGCTAAAGTCGTGGCTGTGGGTAGAAATGAAAAAGAACTTAATTCATTACGGGATGAATTAAATGAATTTAAAGGTTTGATAAAGCCTGTATTTGCTGATCTAAGCGAAACTTCACAGATTGACAGGTTAATTACCAATACGATTGACAGCCATAAAAAATTGGATGTTCTAATAAATGCGGCTGGAATAATTGGAAATGGGTCGGTTGAAACCACAAGCCTCGATGATTGGGACAAAATGTTAAATATCAATCTACGCTCGGTTTTTTATTTAATGAATCGGAGTGTTCCGCATCTGATTGAAAGCAAAGGAAATATTGTAAATGTTTCAAGTGTCACCGGGATCAGGGCTTTTCCAAATGTTCTGGCTTACTGTGTTTCAAAGGCAGGAATTGACCAATTAACAAAATGTTCAGCCTTAGAATTAGCCCCCAAAGGAGTTCGGGTAAATGCAGTAAATCCCGGCGTAGTGGTGACAAATTTGCATAAACGTAGCGGAATGGATGATGAAAAATACGAAGCTTTTTTGGAACATTCAAAAACTACACATCCGTTGGGAAGAGCAGGAAAACCAGAAGAGGTGGCTGAATTAATTTATTTTTTAGCTTCAAATAAAGCAGGCTGGATAACCGGCGCAAGCTATGAAATTGATGGGGGACGAGCCCAGACCTGTGCCAGGTAAGAAAAATTTGGGGATTTTGTGATGAAAATTCAAATGTTACCAACAACAATAGGTGAAAATGGTTGTGCAACTGCTCAACAGCATTTATGTTGTTTGGTAATTGATGATTCGGTAGCAATTGACGCTGGAAGTCTTGCAATGTCAGTAAATAAAATTCAAAGTGAGCAAATTAGGGATGTTGTTTTAACCCACGCACATCTTGATCACGTTGCCGGTTTGCCTATTTTTATTGACGATTTATTTGCAAGTCTGAAAACTCCAATTCGCATTCATGCCTTGCCGGAAGTAATCAATTCTTTAGAAACCCATGTTTTCAATTGGGTTTTATACCCAAGGGTTTCTGAATTAAAAAATGATTTTGGAGAGGTGATTAGTTATCAACCCTTTGAAATTGAAACGAAATTTAAGGTTAAAAATTTAGAGTTTGAAGCGATCAATGTCAATCATAAAGTCCCATCGGTAGGATTCATTTTTAATGACTCCAAAAGTAAAATTGGAATTACCGGTGATACCTCCCAAATGAATAGATTTTGGGAAAAAGTTAATCAGGAGCCAAAGTTGAACGCTTTATTGATCGAATGTGCTTTTCCTGATGAATTAGAAGATTTAGCCCATGCTTCACACCATTTAACCCCAAGGGGACTATCTCAGGAATTAAAGAAATTTAACAATAAAAATTGTGAAATTTTGGTTATTAACCTAAAGCCGCGTTACCGGGAAAAAATTTGTGCAGAAATAAATTTTTTAAATATTCCCAATTTGAAAATTTTAGAGGTTGGAAAAGTCTATCGTTTTTGAAAATCAACAGGTTCAAATGAACTTTCCCGATGTTCACCAACAAAACCATCTAAAGTTACCCGACCATTCGATTTTACTTTGACGATTTTAAAGGTCCTTTCTTCACGGTTTTTACCGGGCATTATTTCTGCTCGAAAGGTTACTAGCATATTAGGACGTGCCCAAACACTTGGTTTGACAATTTTTTGGTAAAATTTTTTGAAGAGACCCATAATTAATCGTCCAAATTTTCAGGCTTTTTGTGTTTCGATTTCCTGCCGGAAGGAAGAGCTTTTTCAACCGGCTTATTTGTTCCAATTTTTTGACTTGGAGGAGCAGTCGGCTTCCTAATTGAATCGAAAATAATTGTTTTTTCGTTTTTCTTAGGTTTTTTCATTCTGTTTAGAATAACAAAATTGATTTTGAAAAGGAAATAGATAGTTTTATAATTGACAATTGTCCAATAAATGCGGACTATTGTTCTATATTTCCCTGGTTTCAAACAACAAACATTAAAAATTTGGAGGTATAGGTTGGCTAGAAGGTTATCAAAAGGCGGTCTAGTCGAAAGAATTCCCCTCAACCAAATGTCCGGCAAACAATTGTTACGCCGACCGTTTTGGTATTCAACGCCGAATTATTATATTTTAGCTGTTGCGATTTCAGTTGCCATCTTTTTTATTGTTTGGGGGTTACTAAATAGTTTTGCTGAAGAAACGCCTTGGATTACCGCAGGGGTAACTGCTAGTTTTTTCTTGATTTTTACGGTTGTTTTGAGAGAATTCATCCTCAGAAAAAATTATCAAAATAGATTAATGGCTCAAAGACAACTTGATTTTCATCTCCGAAATGTTTATCTCCAAAAACAACAACCGGAAAATGTTAACAAACTAACAATCGAAAAGAATGAGGCATTGGTCAGGGAAATTCAGGAAAAATCCAAAGCTGCCAAAATCTTAGGAAGAATTTCAGATGCGCATTTTGAAGTTTTTGAAATGTGTAATGCATATTTGGAAAGAAATGAACAAGAATTAGAAAATATAATGGTTGGTTCACCCAGATTGCCTGTGTTACGTAAATGGCAGGACAAAATTCGAGACTTGCACAAATATCATTTGTTAAATTGGGCTTCGATGGAATCACAATCATTGGTCAAAGAAGCAAACATTAAGGCGTCTGTTAATGAAAAATTAGAAAATGCCCAAAGAGCCTTAAATGTTCTGCTTTCGGGAATCCAATTTTATCCGGACGATGTGAATTTAATTGAATCAATGCAAGCCGTTAAAAATTTTATTGTATCAATTAAGGTTTCTCATTGGATTGAACAAGCAGAAAGGTCGGCTTTTAAAGGAAATACAAAAAGGGCGATAAATCACTATCGGGATGCGCTATTTTTTTTGGCGAGAGAGAATGAACGGACACCTGAACATGAATTAATAGCCGAAAATATAAATTTGGCAATCGAAAAATTAAGAGATATATCGAAAGATAATAAGTTAGATAATTAATAAAACGACGAGGAAATATGGCAACCCAAAAATGCCCTAAATGCGGAAGTAAAAGAGTTAGACAAGGTTACCGACATACCAGCATTTTTTTAAAACTAATGTTCAGATACCATTTGCTTTGTAACAATTGTAACTGGGAATTTGTTGGTTTTGCGATTCCGGGAACACTTTCAAATAAGACCAAATCAAAGAAAAAATATCCGGATCCGAATTTAAAGAGACCTGTTAATTTGGAGAAAGAATCAAAACAATCATTTGAATCGGTTATTAACAGTAATTTTACAAGTGGAAATGATGAACAAAGTAAAAATTTGGTTAATTCTTCACCCCAAAAAATAAGAGTAAGAAAAAGAGTAAAGGTCAGATTTTGAAAATTGTGTTAAATTTATTTGATGTTCTATAAATTGCGGTCAATTTTAATTCCTTATTGCCTTTGTTTTATTCTTTTTCAAGGGATTATTTCAGCTCAAACTGAAAATACAACTGCAAATTCAGAAAATCCTCCAATTTCAACAGATAAGAACACGAAACCACAGGATCCAGAAGACCTTATTCATTTCGGAGATTTAATTGAAGTTGATGTAATTGGCAGCTCCGAATTTGATTGGCGCGGAACAATTACTCCGGAAGGTTTTTTGGACGGGGTTGATTTTATTGATGAACCTATTTTCGCATTATGTCGGAATGGTGAGGAAGTTGCAAAAGATCTTGTTAAAGGTTTTAGTAAAATGTTACGAAATCCCCAGGTTGAGGTTAGGATACTGGATCGCTCAGGTCGTCCGATTTCATATTTATACGGGGCGGTTAAAACTCCAAAAAGATTTAAACTAAGCAGGGAAATAAAATTAAACGAATTGATTATTCTTTCAGGTGGAATCACCGAAAAAGCCAGCGGGGAAATTCAAATTCTTCGTTCATCATTTTTAGATTGTAATGAACGAAAAACAGCACAAACTGAAGAAAATCAAAATATTAAAGTTAAACAAGAAGTTGGGACTAAAACTTTAAATATCAAAATTTCAGATTTGATTCAGGGTAAACTGGAGTCAAATCCTACAATTTTGAGCGGTGATATTGTTACTGTCTTAGAAGCAAATCCAATTTATGTAATTGGGGGAGTTGCAAATCCCCGACAAATTAATTCGGCCTCCAAAATGACTTTTACAAGGGCAATTGCCTCAGCAGGTGGTTTTAGTAAAGATGCAGACACAAAGAATATTCAAATTTTTCGTAAAGAAAATAATGAAATTAAAATTATTGATGTAGATTTAGGGAAAATTGAGTCCAAAGAAATTGATGATATATTGTTAGAAAAATTTGACATTATTGATGTGGGGCAAAGAGGTCGTGAAAAAAGAAAAATCCCACCATTTGTCAAAAATGGTGATCGCCCCGAAACCAGAATTTTACAAATACCATTAAGAATTATCGAATAATAGCGGTTTATAAGGTGACAATTTTGTATTGAAAAGCTAAAATAACTTTTTTATTAAATTGAATTATGTCAGAAACGAAAAATAAGTTAAGTCGAAGAACAATTGCTCTTATTTGGGCATTATTGGTCGCCATTGTAATTGGTTTTTTACTCTATTATGAACAGGTTGCAATTCTTTATGTATTAGCAACATTAAGTTTAGTAGCCCTTTTATTTACAGTTGCCTTTGCTGATTTGGAAAAAGTCAGTAGAGAAAATGTTGAGTAAATTATAAAAATTCAAACGGATTTGAAAAAAATCTAATGTCTGAAGTTCAATTATTGGTTAATTTGCTTCAAACATTAGATTTTTTGTTTTCAAAACTATTTATTTTTTCTTTACAATAACCAGAGTAATATCGTCATTTGCCGGAGCTGTTTGTGTAAATTCTGAAAGGGCAGATTCAACTTTATCACGCAAACCAGAGGCAGAACGGCTTAAATTGGTTTTGATTACATCAGCAAGTTTGTCAATTCCGAACTCATCACCTTTTAAGTTATTTGCCTCCGAAACACCGTCAGAATAAATAACTAACGCTTCACCCGAATTCAATTGTAGTTGACCAACTTCGTATTCAGCCATCGGTATAATTCCTAACGGAAAACCTCCTGAATCTAATTTTTCAACTGTCCCGTCAATTCGTCCAATCAAGGGCGGATTATGTCCGGCATTAATATATCTCAAGGTGCCGTTTGTTACATCCAGTTCGGCAATAAATAATGTTACAAAACGATTAGCAGGTGTATTGTTAGCTAAATATTTGTTTACAGAAGTTACTGTTTCTTCAAGGGTTGATTTAGCAGCAACCTGGGCATGAATTGCCGCATGTAAACTTGACATTAATAAAGCTGCTGCCGTTCCTTTTCCAGAAACATCTCCCAAGGCAATAAACATTTTGCCATCGTGACGGTCAATAAAATCGTAATAATCGCCACCAATTTCATAACAGGAAAAACTTATTCCCTGAAATTCATAGCCATCGCAAATTGGCATTGCCGACGGTTGAAAACGTTGTTGAATTTCGGTAGCTAGTTTTAGCTCGTGTTCCATTCGTTCACGTTCAAATCTTTCTTCTAAAAGTCTTGCATTTTCAACTCTGATTGAAGCAACCGAGGCTAAAGTAGTCAAAATATTGAGATGTTCTTCGGTAAAGTTCGCCTCATAAGTTGGAGAATCTGCATAAATTAGTCCAAACACTTCTTCCTCAGTTACACTTAAAGGAACGGCTAAAACAGATCTAATTCCTAATAATGCCATAGTTTGGCTGGCAAATTTGGGATCGTGTTGTGCGTCTGAAGTTAGAACGGATTTTCCGTTTTTAATAACTTCATCCATTACAGTTCGGCTGATTCGGACTTCATTGGGTGGCTCATCCTGACCACGAACCCGCGCAACGGCAATTCTCATTCCGTTGTCTGACTTTTCGTCCCGCAACATTACCACAACCCGGTCAGCAGGAACCGCCTCAAATACTAAAGAAGCAACCTGTGTCAGTGTCTCGTCCAAACCTGTTGAGCTTAATAGAGTTACACCTACCTTACTGATAATCGCCAATAATTCGCTTCGGGAAGAAACCGCCTGCGATGCTATCATTTCTGCCGTTGAATTTTTATTACGGGAGAAGGCAATGGTCATTGCCGGATTTAAGGCTTCGGTATTGTCGGCAATTAAGGTAGAATTTTGGATTTTTGCTGCTCTTTCATCCGTAAAAATGATTACGGTTTCGCCAATTTGAATTTCTCCGCCTGAAATTAAAGGAAGAGGCATTGTGACCTGTGAACCGTTATAACGGGTTCCATTGGCGGAGCCTAAATCCTGAAGCCAAAAGGAATCGCCTTCCTGGCGGATTTCAGCGTGTAAACGGGAAGCAAAGGCATCTGGAATACAGATGTCGCTGCGGGCAGAACGTCCGATTGTGGTTCGTAAACGTGAAATATGGAATTTGTCAGCAGGACGGTCTGCGTATTTGACAATAAGTTCAGGCATAAAAATCTATTTATTTATTCTTTTATCCGTTTTTGTCCGTAAATAAGTTCGGTTCCGGCAATATAATCGTGTAAAGCACGTCCTTTGGAGTTTAGGATACAAAATAAAAAGCCCAAACCACCGGTTAAAATTGTGATTGGATAACCTAAAAAATGACGAAGGATTAAATTTTTAAATGAAGGAATTTCTCCGTTGGATTTTACTACACGAAGTCCGGTTAACATTTTCCCTAGACTTTGACCGGCGAACATTGGGAAAATCATAAAATTAGTAATTCCCAGCAAAATTGTAATTAACCAACCTGCGTTACTTAATTCACTATTTAATAATTTTGCGCCGTCCGTTCCCATCATTCTTCCAATCAAAATTGTAATAATTGGAATACTTACCAAAAAAATATAGTCTATAATCAAGGCACCGCAACGTAAGGTGAACGGAGCTTTTAATTTTTCGGGGTCAAAATCAACCACAACTTCTTGACTTCTCGATTGGCTAATCGGAATTTTTCTTTCTATATTTGCACTCATTAAACTAAAATCCTTTATTTCTAACTAATTGTGAAACGTAAAGTCGTATCCCCGACTCGGATTTTGTCGCCGTTAGCCAAAATCCTCGGTTGGCGTGGTAAAAGGCGACTGGAATTATTATCAGTCGAAATTAAAATAGTTCCGTTTGAAGATCCCAAATCTTCCAACATAAACAAATCATTTTCCCGCCAAATACGGGCGTGTTTACGGGAGATTTTGGTTTGCGGATCGTATTTTGATAAATCAACTTCAGGGAAAATGTTGGACATTGGGTCGCGTCGTCCCACTAAATTTGTGTCCTTTTCTAAACTAAATTCGGTATTATCTAAATCATTTGTCCCGATAATTAACAATCTTGCACTAGATTTAGGAGTAGAATAAATCGGCTGTTTATTTAAGTTCTGAGATTGTCCCGCTAAAGGTTGTTGGGCTCCGCAAAACGGACAAAACATATCAGTTGCCAAAATCTTTTGACCGCAAAATCCACAAAAAACAGGCAAATTTCCTGTCATTGGCATTCCACTGGTTGGGGGCGAAACCCCAAAAGTTACTGAACCGCGCTTCAAATTATCCAAATGTTTTTGAAGGGCATCACGCATTTCTGCCGCACTGGTAAATCTTTGAGCCGCGTTGTATTCAACTGAACGCATCACAATTTGTTCGATTTGATCCGAAAGTTGCGAATTTATTTGTCGGGGACGCGGGTTTTTGTTGAAATCAAAAATCAAAAGTGGATTGCTTTGGGGATCTGCGCCCGTTAACAAATGAAACATTGTTGAGCCCAAACTGTAAATATCCGAACGTGGCTCAACATTTCCACTAAATAACTCCGGCGGGGCATAACCCATTGTTCCAACCGCTGTTACACCTTTTTCTTCCTTGTTCACCCATCGTGCTATACCAAAATCAATAAGCATAACCTTACCGGAGTTCCCATCAAGCATAATGTTTGACGGTTTCAAGTCACGATAGACTATTGGAGGGTCATGCCGATGCAAATATTCCAAAACGTCCGAAATTTGAATAGCCCAATCGGTAACCGTAATCTCATCCAGACGACCTTCGGGTGCAGCACGCATTCTGCCGGCTAAATCCCCGCCCGAAATATATTTCATGACCAAATAAAATCGGGCTTCTTTTTCGTCATAAAAGTAATCAAAAATGGTTGGAATAGCAATATGGTCAAGCGATGTCAAAAGCATTGACTCGCGTTTGAAATCAGCAATTGCTTTATCTTGTTGGGTTTCCTCAATATAGGATTGAACCATTTCTTTGACAGCCCTCAGAACACCACCAAGATTTTTGTCACTTGCAAGATAAACTGCGCCCATACCGCCGCCACCGATTTTTCGGATAATTTCATAACGGTTATTGAGAACAGTTCCTTCTTCCAAAGGTTTTAGTTTTGTTTTATTTTTACCATCGGTATCTGCTGCGGTTCCTGATCCTGCACTAACAATTGGATTTGTGTAAGAACGGGCTTCATTGCTTTCGCTTTCCCCGGCTTTAACCAGGGTGGGATCATCCATTTTACCCAAAATCGGGTCAGAGGTAATTGGAATTGAAGGGGCTATAATTGGCGGCGGCACTTCGATTTTAGGCGGCAAATCGCCCAAATTAGCCGAAATTGGGGTGTTGGAAACGGATTCAACCGGGGGATTTTCAACTAAATCAAAAGGTTTGTTCTCAACTAATTCAGAAACATTTTTGGGGAAAACCTCTGCATTATCATTGACAAAAGGAGTATAGGTTTCAACCACGACAGGAGTTTCTGAAAAAGGTTCCGGAATTGTCGGTGAAGAAATTTCATGAACGGTTTCCGATTTTTGAATTGGTTCAGACCCTAAATTTAAATTATTTTCAATCTTTATTTCATCTTCAACTGCCTGTATTTTGTTTTCAATCGCAATGATTTCAGAATTGGAAAATTGAAGATCATGTTTTACATAATCCGAAGAATTATATTGAATTGTTTCATCAAATTCTGAAATTTTTGCATTATTCCCGGGTAATTGTTCAATTAGCTCGGGTTCTTTATTATCAGAGACCGGTTTAGAAACAAAAATTTGGGGTAAATCTTCCGACTTAATTTCTTCACTAATTGGTTCAGATTTTTTTTCTACCTCAATTTCAATTGGATTTTCTTCTGTTAAAGTTGGTGCCTGATCTATTGACTCATTAATAATGGGT
>DAORIL010000145.1:0-11688 GCA_035438525.1 Pyrinomonadaceae bacterium | reverse complement strand
GGGTGCAAAAATTCCGATTCCTAAAAGTGCCGAAACAGCTACAATTACCAAAATTATGCTGCCAACTCCGCTTGATTTAGGTTCAGTCTTGAGCGCAACTACTTGAGTTTTTGGCGTGACCGAAGTATGAACCGAAACTAATGCAGGTTTTTCCGGCGGCGGTAAAATCTTACCTTCGTGAACAACCAACGCTCCACGGACAACTTCGTCTTCTAAATTTACATTGTATTTTTCCGAGCCTCCCATATCGCTCAACAAATGACACAAATTTGTGCCGTAGAGTTGGCTTGATTGGGTTGCCATTCGGCTAGGTAAATCAGTGTAGCCAATAATAGTTACGCCTTTGTAACGATAGGCTTCATTGGGTTTGGTAACCTCGCAGTTCCCACCTTGTTCCGCCGCCAGATCTACAATAACTGAGCCTTCTTTCATACTCTCGACCATTTCGGTCGTTATCAAAATCGGAGCTTTGCGGTTCGGAATCAGTGCAGTCGTGATAATGATGTCAACTTCTTTGGCTTGTTCGGCAAATAACGCCATTTCAGCATCAATAAATTCTTTCGACATCAATTTGGCGTAGCCGCCTTCGCCTGTTCCGTCTTCTTTGAATTCAAGCATCAGGAATTCCGCACCCATACTTTCTACCTGTTCGGCAACCGCCGGACGAGTATCAAAAGCGCGGACAATGGCGCCCAAACTTCTGGCTGCCCCAATTGCAGCCAGTCCTGCCACACCTGCCCCTATAACTAAAACTTTAGCCGGTGGAATTTTTCCTGCCGCAGTAATCTGTCCGGTAAAGAACGAACCAAAATTATTAGCAGCTTCGATGACAGCGCGGTAACCTGCAATGTTCGCCATCGAACTCAGCGCATCCATTTTCTGTGCCCGCGAAATTCGTGGAATCGCTTCCATCGCAATAACCGTCGTATTTTTTGCTTCTAAACTTTTGACTAATTCGGGGTTGGCTGCGGCGTTGATAAAACTGATAAGTGTTTTATTTTCAGGTAATAATTTGACTTCTTTTTCTTGCGGCGGGCGAACTTTTAGGATAATGTCGGCTTCTTTGAAAAGAGTTTTTTCGTCTTTGATGATTTTGCAGTCGGCTTTTTCAAAGAGTGCATCGGGAAAGTTGGCGTTTGCCCCGGCGCCTTTTTCGATCAAAACTTCGAAACCCATTTTTTGAAGTTTTTTGGCAGTATCAGGCGTGGCGGCGACACGGCATTCTCCTTCAAAAACTTCTTTGGGGATGCCGACTTTTTTTGCTATTGGTTTGGTTGAAATTTCGGTGTTTGTTACTGTTTCGACAGTTTCACTCATAGATTCTCCGTAGGATTCAATGACACAAATAATAACCCAAGTAAGTTATGAAACAAAGTGTCCCTTGTCACAAATTTCTGAAAAGAATTGAAAATTCACCCGCAAATTAGACAAATCGGCACGAATATTTTTTTTCAAAACTTATTCGCGCACTTTCGCACCAATTCGCGGGCAAAAATTCTTATTTCGGAGAATATTTTCCGATAATTGCTTCGAGTTTTTTCGCTGTTTCAGGATTCCAATGGTCGGGCTGCGTGAAAATTGCGTTTTTCGTTGCACCGGCGAATGCATTTGGCGTGGACTTTGCATTAACCCGTTTAACTGCTTCTTTCAAAACAAGTTGAGCATTACGAACATTATTGGTTAAATAACCGATAACCATTTCCAGAGTAACAGCATCGTGTTCTTCGTGCCAACAATCGTAATCGGTGACGAGCGCGAGTGTGGCGTATGCGATTTCAGCTTCGCGGGCGAGTTTTGCTTCCTGCAAATTGGTCATTCCGATAATGTCCATTCCCCATTGACGATACGTGTTTGATTCGGCTTTAGTCGAAAACGCAGGACCTTCCATACAAAGATAGGTTCCGCCGCGATGAATATTTAATCCTTCGACGGTTTTGCATGATGCCTCCAAAATATCGCCCAATTCACTGCAAACAGGGTGCGAAAAAGGGATATGCGCGACAATTCCGTTACCAAAAAAGGTTGATTCTTCTGCCCGTGCACGAGTTCGGTCAAA
This sequence comes from Pyrinomonadaceae bacterium, assembly GCA_035438525.1. Lineage (GTDB taxonomy): Bacteria > Acidobacteriota > Blastocatellia > Pyrinomonadales > Pyrinomonadaceae > JAIBCC01. Next base: position 9,632 of record DAORIL010000145.1, on the reverse strand, counting down.
GAATTGGTCGGGAATGACAAAATCCATCGGTGCATATTGGGCTTGTAAACTGCCAACTGCCGAAACCGACAAAATATATTCCACGCCGAGCAATTTCATCGCGTAAATATTTGCCCGGTAAGGAACTTCCGTCGGCGTAAATTTATGTCCACGCCCGTGTCTCGGCAAAAATGCCACTGTTACGCCTTCTAATTCGCCGATGATAAACGCATCCGAAGGCTTACCAAAAGGTGTGTCCACCTCAATTTCTCTGACGTTTTGCACTTCGGGCATTTGATATAATCCCGAACCGCCGATGATTCCAATTTTTACTTGTTCCATATATTATTCTTCTAATTTTTCTAAATCTGCTAAATCTTGTAATCGTCCCGATGCTTTTTTATTTTTCTTGAGGTTTGTCAGGTCAATGACATTTATTTTCAAACTATCAATTTCTATTTCAATTCGAGATTGATAACACTCTGAAAATTCAACTCCATCAGGTGAATTTATTAAATCAATTCGATTTGGCGGATACCCAAGCTGAACAACCATTCCTTCCTGAAGAAAATCTTCTTTTGAAACATCAAGATCACCAAAGCCAAAATCGTTTAACGCTTTCATTACATTTGAGGCATTTTCTTCGCTCAATTCGAGCCAAATATCAAGGTCTTTCGTATAGCGTGGATGTCCGTGAAAGGCAATCGCATAGCCACCAAGCACTAAATATTTAACTTTATTTGAGTTTAACGACTCGATAAACTCTCTGAAATCTTTGTTCAGCATCGGTGTATTTCCAATTATTATACTCTTGACGAATTTCTTCTAAAGCTGCCAATCTTTCGGCATAACTTTTTGTTTGCCAATATGTAAAGTCCGATTTCTGTTTCGTTAAATTGGTTTTGGTAATTACAGCTTCAATAGTTCGTTTTTTCATAAAACCTGCCTCAAATTTTGAACTTCGGGTATTTGATACAATCCCGAGCCACTGATGATTCCAATTTTTATTTGTTCCATAAATTTTTATTTCTTCTCACATTTAGTGGCTTCAACCAAAGCTTTTAGTTCGTTGTTATTTCGTTTGACCAATAACGCATCCAATTCCGTATTTTTAGCTTTTTCATTTTCGGCAACCATTACTTCGTAGGCTCGCAGCATACTTTCTACCCCGGCAAGTTGCGCGGCAACTTCATCATTTTTTTTGTCAGGATTTTCTAACTTAAAAACGGCCATTCCAAATGTGAATTGCATTAAAAGTTCGGATTTAAATTTATTTTTCTTTTCAGGAATTAGTTTCATCGTATCCGAACAAAGCACAACACTAACGTCGTCCGTATCAGCAATCCATTTAAATCCCCATTGTCGGGCAACATCTGCATTTGGATCAAAAGGCTTTTTCTCTAGTAACCGCGTATTGCTGATGAATGAAGCTCGATCTTTTTCTTTTTGAGTTTGAGCCAACGCTATTTGAGTAGTCAGACCTATAATTAAAAATGCAAAGACAATTGGCAGTTTTTTCATTTAAATTCTCCTGATTATTTGTTTTTAAACGATTAAAAAGTATAAATCAAAATAATAAAAAATCAGAATCGTTAAACTCTGATTTTTAATATTTGCAAATTAAACCGCTATCGCTTTAATTTTCCCATCAATTTCCTTCAAACGACAAAGCGGCGAATCAATATCGTGATAAAAAAAACATAACCAGTTTTCTGCTAAGGCTTGCGGTAAAAGTTTTTTCTTAGCTTCTAAGGTTTCGACAGGATATAAATCATAACCCATCACCCAAGCTAAGGGGAGATGATGCCGAGTCGGAATCAAATCGGCAAAACTGTAAAGTGTTTCACCTCCACGATTTAAACGAACACATTGCATTGTTTCAGAATGTCCGCGAACCGTTTCCATCGTTAAACCTTCAACTACCTCATAATTATCCGGTTTTAATTCCAATTGCCCGGATTCAACTAAACACCCCCAATTTTCGCGCAAATAACTTGCCCGATGCCGTTCGTGGGGATTTTCGGCTTGGTCAAATTCTGATTTGGAAACGAAATATCTGGCATTGGGAAAACTCGAAATAATCTCATCCTGTCTCCCTATCTCCCCATCTCTCTGTCGCGTGTTCCCTCCTGCATGGTCGAAATGAAGATGAGTGTTGACGACAATTGTAATGTCTTCAGGTGTATAACCTGTAAGTTCAAAAAGACTTTGAGCAAATGGCTTTTCGCGATGGATTCCATACATTTGGAGATGTTTTTCTGACCATTTTTCGCCAATTCCGGTTTCGATGAGGATTTTTTCGGTTGGGGTTTCAATAAAGAGGCAATTCATATTCATCCGAATCCGATTAAACTCATCCGGTGGACAAACTCGTTCCCAAATGACGCGCGGGACGACTCCAAACATCGCCCCGCCGTCTAATCTGAATTCGGTATCGGGAATTATTTCAACCCGATAATCACCCAAAATCATTGTTTATTTACCATCTTTTTTAGGTGCGGGTTTACTGTCTGTTTTAGGTTCAGTTTTGCCGTCCTTTTTGGGTGCATTCTTTTGTTGCTCTTGCATTTGCTTGATTTGCTTTTGCAATTGCTCCATTTGTTCAGGAGTTAATTGTTGCTGTCCGTTTTGTCCGGGTTGTTGCATTCCGGGCATTGTTTGACCTTCGGGCATTGGCGGAACTTTGATTTCAAAATCTTCAATTTCAATCGGGTGACGAGCAACGATTTCATCTGTTATTTTCTTTTCCTTTTCCTTTTCAATGTCGGCTTTAATTTTTTCTTTCAAAGGCATCGGTTGTGCCGCCATTGGATTTGTTGGGTCAGGACTAGGGTTGGACATCGTTGAAATCAAAATGTGGCGGGCATCATAAGTATCAGATTCTTTACCGTCTTTATCTTTGGTGATACCTTTTCGCTCAAGTTTAATGATGTGATACCCGAATTTTGTTTCGACCAAATCAGAAACCTGACCGGGTTCAAGAGCCAATGCCGCATCCTCAAATTCTTTGACCATTCCGCCTTTGGCGACATCTTTATAAAGTCCGCCATCTTTTTTGCTGCCCGGATCTTCAGAAAATTCTTGGGCTAATTTAGCAAAATCTGCACCGGGTGCCTTGGCCTTTTGCAAAATTTCGTTGGCTTTATTTTTCTTCTCTTCAATCGCTTTGGCTTCTTCAGGATGTGCAGCTAAATAAGTATTGATCTCTTCGTCCGTCGCTTTTATTTTTTTAGCAATAACATCAGCTGAATATTTTTGGTCTAAATATTGAGCTTTTTGGAGTTTGATTTGGAGTTCGGTTTTCTTTTTGAATTCTTCACCAAGAGTTGACCAATTTGCCTTTGCTTCTTCATAAGAAATACGCACTTTGGCATATTGCTCTTTGGCTTGCTCAAGCTGTTCAGCCGGAGGCTCAAAGTTTTCCGGCAGACGACCGTCTTTTTTAGCCTTTTCAATTTGTTCTTTAACCAAAGCATCAAACTTTGCCGAGTTATCATCTTTTTGGTAAAAAGCGTCTACCTGTTCTTTGGTTATGGCCGAAAATGGAGGCAGATTTTCTTTATCTTTATTTTTTTCCTTGTCGTAATTAACTGCCATCAGGGTCATTTCAATTTCTTCAAGGTCTTTTTTGATTTCCGGTTCGTTAGCAAAACCGGTTGAACGGGCTTCTTCGGCAATGGCTAAAAACTGTTTAATTTCCTCAATTTGTTTCTTTTTCAATTCAGGATCATCGGCCAGTCTTTTTAAAGCCTGCGGCGGCGCGTCCTTAAAAATAGTTTCCATATCTGATTTGCTCAGTTTGGTTAAACCTTCCGACCCATGTCCACCGACTTTGACTTTCCACACGAGTAGCCCGATTCCGGCAAGAAAAATAATAAGTAATACTATTGATGCTTTTGATAAAGTATTCAAGACTTTAAATCCTCACTTTTTTAATAACTTTTATTAAGGTGAAAACGTGAAAGATTGAAAAGGTTAAAAAGTTTTGTTTTGAATTCAACTAAACCTTTTCACTTTTCTCCTTTTAAACTTTTTCACTTTTCAATCTTTTGGGTTAATTCTAACAGAACTCCGCCGGTTGTGGCAGGATGAACAAAGGCAATTAAACATCCTTCCGCTCCGATCCTTGGAGTTTCATCTATTAAACGTGCGCCTTCGGTTTTTAGTTTCGCCAGCGACGCTTCAATATTTTCGACCTCGACTGCAATGTGATGAATTCCGCCACCACGCTTTTCTAAAAATTTAGAAATGGGCGAATCATCCGAGGTCGGTTCTAGCAATTCTACACGGCTTTCACCAATTGGCAACATCGCGACACGAACTTTTTGCTCTTCGACTACTTCGGTATGAACATTTTCAAGTCCGAGCGAATCTTGCCAAAACTTTAAAGATTCGGCGATTGATTTAGTGGCGATGCCTAGATGGTCTATTTTCATTCCTATTTCAAAATCTCCTCAACAGCCGCATAAGGATTAGTTCGTTTTTCCGCAATTTCTAATGCTAATTCCTCTAATTTTTCGGACGTCCCATTTTTGTTCATCAAATCGGTTAAAAGTTTTTCCCGAATCAATTCTAATAAACGCCATTTTGCAATAGCCTGACGGCGTGTCAAACTCTTTTCGCCTGATTTTTGAAAATCATAATAACTTGTGATGGCAACGCTTAAATCTTCGATGCCTTTGTTCTCGGTTGCAATAGTTTTGATAATCGGCGGATTCCAAAAATCAGGACGATGGGCTAATTCCAACAATGCCTGCAATTCTTTTTCAGTTCGTAAAACGCCTTCGCGGTCGGATTTGTTAATGACAAAAACATCGCCGATTTCCATAATTCCGGCTTTAATGGCCTGAATATCATCGCCCATTCCGGGAACTAAAACGACAATCGAAACATCTGCGGTTTTGACGATTTCAACTTCATCTTGTCCGACTCCGACGGTTTCAACAATAATTTTATCAAAACCCGCTGCATCCAAAATTGCGACGGCATCAACCGTAGCGCGGGATAATCCCCCCAAATTTCCACGAGTTGCCATCGAACGAATAAAGACGTTTTTATCCACACCCAGTGCAGACATCCGAATTCTGTCGCCCAAAATCGCGCCGCCCGAAAAAGGACTCGACGGATCAACACAAACAATTCCAATCTTTTCGCCCGCATTTTTGTAAAACATTGCGAGTTTATCAACTAACGAAGATTTTCCTGCACCCGGTGCGCCTGTAATGCCAATGATCAAAGCGTTTCCCGTTTTTGGAAACACTTCCTTCATAATTTCGGCAGCATCATTTGCACCATTTTCAACTTTGGTGATGGCTCGAGCGACTGCACGAGGATTGCCTTCAAAAAGTTTTTCGAGTAGTTCAGAATTGTTCATTGCGAATAAACCAAACCGCTATTTTCGCATTTTTCGAGTTTATTGCCAATTCAACCGAAAGTTTTCTTTTTTAACCGTCAGAGAAACTAAAGTTTAGATTTTTGCATCCAACCCGTTTTGGAGCATAATATCAAATATGAAAAAAGCAGTTATCATTTTAAGTTTTGTAGTTTTAGCCTTTACTACTGTAACTTTTGGGCAAAAACCAACCACGCCGCCGGTTCAGCGCGATCCGATCTTAGAAGCGGACGCCAAACATAATTTGGAAGTGGCCTGGCAATATTACAAACTCAAAAAGGCGTATAAAGCAGTCATTATGCGCTTTGAAGAAACCCTAGCCGCCCATCCCGATTTTTCCCAGATGGACGAATTTCTGTTCATTACCGCGATGAGCAGTAAAAATTTAGCCGATGGAAAAGGTCGAGATAAATTGGTCTTAAAGGGCGATGAAGAAAAGCAAAGATTTTCTCCCGAACGCCTGCGTGAGGATGCAACTGTATATTTTACAATGATTAAGGATAAATATCCGAAAAGTAAATATATTGGCGAAACTGAAAAAAACCTAAAAGAATTACAAACTAAATCCAATCCTTGATCTTTTTTCTTATGAAGCACAAAAGCAAATGACAGATCCAAATGGAGGACTCCCTGGCGGATTGCCTGGTAAGGTTGTGCAGCTTTGAACATTAGAATTATTACTACAGCAACGATTGTTGAACCCATCGCAAAATTCTTCATAAGTAGAACTAGGATAGAATCCACAAAAGTTCCCAATACTGTAATTACCAGAAAATTGTCCGGGAGGTGTGCAGCTTGATAAGGTAGCAGCCGCTGTTGGAGCAACAATTGAACTTATAACAGGCAACGCCAAAAGAGAAGAAAATCCGATTTTTTTAACAACCTGCCGCCGGCTTATTCTATCAAAAGGTAAATTGTAATTTTCTTCCAACAGATTTTGCCGCTTTAGTTCTACTAAAGCTAAATAAATAAGTTCATCGGAAAAGTTATGCTGTATTTTCAACTCATTAGATGATTTTTCACCATCACAAAATTGGTAAATAATTGTTGCGGTTTCATTCAAACAATAGGCTTGGTTATTGGTTAAATCGTATAAAAGTAGTTCTTTGCCGGATTGTTGAGTAACTAAATTATTGGTTTTGGCTTTTGGTAATCTCAAAACTTTTTTTCTCCTCAAATATTTCTTTTAAAATACGCAGAAACTATTGGAAAAAAAGGTCAGAAAAGTTAAACTTTTTTTATGAACCTTAACCAAGTCACGATTTATTCAAGCAAACCAATGGAGTCTATTGAGTTTTATAAAAAACTTGGGCTCCGTTTAATCGTTGATTCTGCCCCGCGCTATGTCCGTTTTGAATGCCCCGACGGAAATTCAACTCTTTCAATTCACGAAACAGATAACAATTCTATTTCCACCAATATCGTTTTATATTTTGAATGCGAAAATTTAGATGATGAAGTTAAACGGCTGAAAGACATTGGTTTAACTTTTGAATCCGACCCTGTTGACCAGGTTTGGCTCTGGCGCGAAGCGCATTTGAAAGACGTTGACGGCAACCAAATAATTCTCTTTTACGCAGGCGAGAATCGTAAAAATCCCCCTTGGAAAGTGAAGTAAATTTATTGTAATAACCTTACCAACTTAGATTCAAAATCTATTTCTATCAAACTGAACTGCTTCAAAAAAGAGTTACCCATCAATCCGGTTTTTGTTAATCCTCTTTGTTGAAAAACGGGTAAATCAGCAACAATCACAGGCAACGGCGGAACTACAATTTCCGCAATTTTCAATTGATTTAAGATTGATTTTTGAGCATTAATCGGTTTTCCGTCTAACCCTTTGATTGGAAAATCAACCTTTTGAAAATCTGCGAGATTAGCTGATTGCGCCACTTTATCAGTAATAATTGTATCGGGGCTGCCCGTATCCAAAATAAATTCAATTTGGTCTGACCCTATTTTTCCATTTAGGTATAAATGATTAAAAGCTATTGTAAACGGCACTTTTATTTCATTTTTGAAAGCGTTTGAGTTTTGGTCCGAAAAAACCAAATCTTTTTTTTCGTTGGGATTTTTTGGATAACTAAACGAGATTTTTTTTGCTTGCTGTAATAAATCCAATCCGATTATTCCGCCGATTTCACGTCCGCCAAGTTTCGGCAATGAATCAATAACCAAAAACGATTGATTGGTAAATTTGAGATTGCCAAGTTTCAATAAAGGAACTTCCGCAAACATCAAACCTTTCAAACTTCCGCCTGCTCCCCCTGCTGCGTAGTCAAGGATTCTCTTTCCCTTTTCAGAATATTCCACGCTTTTGGCTTCGCTTAGTTTAATGGATTCCGGCAAAATATTTTTAGCCAAAATCGATTGTGCGGCAGCAGTATCCACAATAAAATCAGTAGTTTGACCATCACCGATTTGAGCTTTAACAAACAAATATTGATTAAATTCCAAAGGAACTGCACCTTTAATTGAAGCGTTAGTTTTGGCTTCAGTAACTTCAACGGTAATTGAATAATCCGTGTCGCCAATCGGTATTTTTCCGCCAAACATATCAATTACCGGACCGTTTTTATCAACTTCAATTTCTCCTTTATGATTAACCCGAAAAGCTTTTTTAATTGTTTTACCTGTTACATTTACCCGAATATTATATTTTGAAAGATCGGCAGAATTCATCGGCGGTAATTCGCGCTCACTATTGTCTGCTTTTCTGATTTTGATTTTCAATTCACCCGCCCGGCATTGTGCGATCATCATTTTTTTATCGCTTAGTTTTATAAAATCGCCTGACATTCCGGCGCTATAAACAAAAATTATTGAGATATTTTCGCCATCTTCTTTGATCGGAAAAATTTCCACCTGATTATTTGGAATGGCAACTTTTTCAAGTGAAATTTCTTCTTCTTTTTTGGTTAAAAGTAATGCTTGACAATCATCTTTTGCCGAATCTTGGGCAAATAATCCCGTCACAGAAAAAACAACCGTTACAATGAAAAATAAGTATTTCATAAACCTCACTACAATTTTTTAGGTAGTAACTAAATTTTTCTCGCTAAAAAGTAATTCAATTTGAGTTCAATAGCATTAAACTTTTGTAAAAAAATTGTTAAGGTTGTAAATTTTCTATAAATAAAAAGCTGCCACAAAACCAAACTGATTTTTTCTCATAAAAATTTTGTGATAATCTGTATTTTTGTGTTTTTTCAACAAATTTATTCTTAAGGTAACAATCAAAAAATATGTCATTAACAGTTGTAGGTTCAGTTGCGTTTGACGCTTTGGAAACGCCATTTGGCAAGCGCGATAAAATTTTGGGCGGTGCTGCTACGCACTTTTCTCTTTCGGCGAGTTTTTTTACTGATGTAAACGTCGTCGGTGTGGTCGGAAACGATTTTACCGATGCGGAAATGGACGTATTTGCGCGGCATCATGTCAACACGGATGACATCGAGCGCGTTGCGGACGGCAAAACTTTTTTCTGGCGCGGGCGTTACGATTATGATCTGAACACGGCGCACACTTTGGAAACGCAGCTTAATGTTTTTGAAACTTTCGAGCCGAAACTCTCGGAAGCGTCGAAAAATAATCGTCTTTTATTTTTGGCGAATATCGTGCCGATGATTCAAAAAGATGTGCGTGAACAATGTCCCAAAGCGGAATTTGTCGCAATGGACACGATGAATTGTTGGATTGATTCGATGAAAGATTCGGTTATCGAAACCATCAAAGTCGTTGATTGCGTGATAATTAACGATGCCGAAGCGCGTCAATTAGCGGACGAACCGAACATTCACAAAGCGGCGAAAAAGATTTTGTCTTGGGGACCGAAAGACGTTGTTATAAAACGCGGCGAATACGGCGCGGCACTTTTTACCGAAGGCGAATATTTTGCGATTCCGGCTTATCCTTTGGAAAGCGTTTTCGATCCGACCGGTGCGGGCGATACATTTGCGGGCGGTTTTATGGGTTATCTTGCCGCGCACAATGAGGTCACGAAAGATACTCTGCGCCGTGCGATGATTTACGGTTCGGTGATGGCTTCGTTTAACGTCGAAAAATTCGGCACAGAAAGAGTTGATGCTCTGAGCTATCTCGAAATCAACCAACGATTTAGCGACTTCAAATTGTTCACGCATTTTGATGACGTGCCGTTTGAACGCGCAAATTCTGCGGCTTAAGGTAATGGAACACTGATTTATCGGATTTTATGATTTTTTTATTGTTTTATCTTATAATCTTGATAAATCGAAGAAAA
>DAORIL010000144.1:0-11759 GCA_035438525.1 Pyrinomonadaceae bacterium | reverse complement strand
AAAGGTCGAATTATTACAGTCTTTGGTTGCGGTGGCGACAGAGACAAAACCAAACGTGCACCGATGGGCGAAATTGCCGGAAAACACAGCGATTTGGCGATTATTACCTCCGATAATCCGCGCACCGAAGACCCTTTGGATATTATTTCGCAAATCGAAGTCGGGATAAAAACCACAAATTGTCCTTATTTGGTCGTTTCAGATCGGCGCGATGCAATTCATACGGCGATCAGCAAAGCTAAAGCCGGAGATGTCGTCTTGATTGCCGGAAAAGGTCATGAAACTTATCAAATTATCGGCAATGACAAGTTTCATTTCGATGATCGGGAAATTGCCCGTGAAGCGTTGGAAAAGTTGAATGAAGAATAACGATTAGACTTACTTTGGTATCTTTATTTCAGCTAAATTTGAACTGTATTTTTTTCCGGTTCTTCTATCAACCATCAAAAGATACACAAATTTAGGCGGCTTTTCTCCTTTTTGGAGTGAAAAAGACAGTTTATTTAACTCAATGGGGGATTTGATTCCGCAAAAACTATTCAGTCTTTTGTTTGCACTACTACGAACTTCTATCCATGAACGAGAAGCATTAGTGTTTTTTCCGCAAGGGGGCAAATCAGAAGCCACTTCAAAAGTTTCGTCAGGAAAATTATCTCTATTTTCCACACTTAGCCAATAAATTGTGTGCGAAATCTGTCCATTTTCATACTCCTCAGTTCCGTCAAAAACTAATTTAGGACTTGGAATTTTAATTTGGGCAAAATTAATATTTGAAAAAAATAATAAACACAATAATCCAAAGGCTATTTGAAGTAATTTATTTTTCAATTTCATAACTCCCTCTCCATTTTAATCATCCCGAAGCGTGTCCACAAAAATTTCTAAAAATTCAATTTGCGCCTCGGAAAGATTAATAAATTTAAGTCCAAAGCCGATTTCAAAAACGTGATTGGCAACTTCGCCCATAAACTGAATCTTTTTTCCGTTGGTGAGCGGAAACCAGATTTTAATATAATCGCCATCTTCGACCTCGCCCGAACAGAGGACAAAGCATCCTGAAACACTTATATCACTGATTGTTCCGCTTTGCTTTCCGGCAAAACCTTCCCAATCAATATCAATGTTGACGTTAAAACGCTGATTATCCCGACGGTCTTCCCCGCTTCTTCTTTCCATTTGTTAGTTCAACTCGTCTTCTTTGTTTGTGTGATTTTTACTCACCAAATAGTAATAAATTGGTAATCCAAGCAAAATCAAGAAAATTCCTGCAAAAGATTGTGTTGGAGAGGTAATCATCGTATTTACCAAAAGCCAACCTGCTACAAACAAGAATAGAACGGGAACCACCGGATAGCCAAATGCTTTGTAAGGTCTTTCTGCATTCGGATATTTTCTACGGAAAACAAAGATAGTCGAAGTTGCCAGAGCATAAAATATCCAGGAACCGAAAATTACATAGTCCGTCAAAGTGTCAAATGATCCTGATAAAGCCAAAACTGAAGCCCAAATTCCCTGCACCAGCAATGCTGTCACCGGAACTTTTGAACTTTTGGAAAGTTTACCCATCGCGTCAAACATTACGCCATCTTTGGCCATCGCATATGGGTAACGTCCACCGGCCAAAATCGAAGTATGAAGCGTGCCAATGGATGAAAGCATCAATCCGACCGTAAAAATCGAAATTGCCAATCCGGTCGCAAAAGTTTTGATGTCTCCGCCGAAAAATCTGGAAACAACTTCTTTGGCAACTGATGAATCTTTGGAAACTGAAGCAATTGTGGTTGGGTCTAAAACATAAAAATAAGCAATGTGGACAAAGACATAAAGGATGATGATCATGATCGTTCCGCCGATGATAGCGAGCGGAATATTGCGTTCAGGGCGTTTGACCTCACCCGCTACACTGGATAAATTGTTCCAGCCGTCATAGCCCCACAAGGCCCCCAGCATCGCCGCCGCAAAACCTGACATAAACGAATAACTGGTCGAGCCGAATTTAACCGATTCATCAACTCCTTCGCATTTTCCGCCATCACTAATTAACGAAAAATTTCCAAAATGTCCACCTGTCACCCAGATAAATGCACCAACTCCGACAAAAAGAATTAGTCCGATTTTGACAAAGGTCAAAACTGTTGCAATTTGTCCGGTAAAAGTGACCGAAGCGCAATTGATAATTGTAAAAAGTGCAATCAATGAAACCGCAATTAGCTGTAAAGACGTAACTTCAAATGGTGAGCCGAAAAGCTGCGTTTGTATCAAAGTTTTCTTAATCGCGCCGCCATAAAAATCATTTAAGCCAATCGCAAAAGCCACGGCAACTGCTGCTTGTGAACCGGTTTGAGCAATAAAGATCCGCATCCAACCGAACATAAACGCCCAGATTTTGCCGAAGCCATCCCGCAAAAAAACATATTCGCCACCTGCTTCCGGTTTCATTGCCGAAAGTTCGGCGTAAGTGAGTGCACCTGCCAGCGACAAAATTCCCGCTGCGACCCAAGCCAAAAGCACCCATTCCGGAGAGCCCAGATTACAGGTCATGACCCGCGCCTTGAGAAAAACGCCTGTTCCGATAATGTTGCCGACATTGATTGAAATTGCGGCGATTAAACCAAGTCCGCGCACTAAGGAGATATTATTTGAATCTGATGACATTTTTATTTTCCAAAAATTTAGTTATTAGAGCTAATGTTGCAAAAAATATTCCTACACACAAAAACAGGTAAAAGAAATACAAATTTGCATTTAATGAAGCAGTGTAAGCGTGATACATTCCTACCTCTATTTCAAAACTTGATGGTTTAATAAAGAAAAAGCGTTGTATCAATAATAGATTGCTCAACAAAATACATATCAAACTAAATACGCTAAAAATTAGATTTATAATTTTGTAGTTTTTTGCAGTCATTGTAGATTTTATTGAATTGTTTTCGCTGTTCGTAATCTTAATGCAAAACGGCAATAAAAGAAAATAAAATTTCCGTGTTAAAATTTTCATAATGCGCGAACTTCAAATCTCTGCCGATCAGTTAGTCGGATCTCTACTCAATTTACCAGGCGAATTAAACCTCTGTTTGCTTGATAGCTGCGGGGTCTCATATCTCAATTCGCATTTATTGGTCGCAGGAATTTGTCCAACCGAAATTATTGAAATAAAAAATGATGAGGCAGAAAAAACGCTTGAAATATTAGACGAAAAACTTTCTCATTCGGAATTAAATGCAATTTTTACAATCTCTTACGATTTTGGCTTAAAACTTAATCGGATTAAATCAAGACATCACAATTTAACTGAACCTGACGTTTTTCTCGCCCTTTTTGATGTGCTGATTATTCACGATTACAACACACACAAAACCTATTTGACGGGAAACGAAAACAAATTCGACAAAATTGAAAAACTTTTACTTTCTGCAACTTCCCGCAACTTTCCGCAACTTTCTGAAAACTCATCTGTAAGTTCAAATTTCACTCAAATAGGTTACATCGAAGCAGTTGAAAAAATTCAGGAATTCATTCGTTGCGGAGACACTTATCAAACCAATTTGACTCAACAAATTCGTGCGGAATTGCCCGAAAATCTAACTCCTGAAAGGATTTTCCACACTTTAAGAAAATCACACCCGGCACCATTTGCCTCATTTATTCGACGCAAAAATGATGTCGTAATTTCTGCCTCTCCTGAAAGATTTTTTAGAGTGGAAAATGACTCTATTTCTACCAGCCCAATCAAAGGAACTCGTCCGCGCGGCAAAACAATTGAAGAAGATTTGCAGTTGCGAAACGAACTGTTAAACAGTGAAAAAGATCGCGCTGAAAATGTGATGATCGTTGATTTGCTCCGCAATGACATCGGCAAAATCTGTGAATATGGAACGGTCAAGGTCGAAAAACTTTGTGATTTAGAGGAACATTCGACACTTTTTCATTTGGTTTCAACTGTTGCAGGTGAACTGCGTCCGAATCTTAAATTTTCTGAAATTCTTCGCGCGACCTTTCCTTGCGGTTCAATTACCGGTGCCCCAAAAATTCGGACGATGAAAATTATTGACGAACTCGAAACTACTTCGCGTGGACTTTCAATGGGAGCGATTGGCTTCGCCACAAGTAAAAAGGTAAAAAACTTAACGCCAAAGACTCATCACTCATCACTCTTCACTCACCACTCATACGATTTAAGCGTTGCTATTCGGACAATGACAATTCGCGGACGTGAGGCGGTTTTCAATGTCGGCGGCGGAATTGTGATTGACAGCGATCCAAACAGTGAATACGAAGAAACTCTAACTAAAGCAAAAGCATTACTTAATTCTATAAATGGAAACTTTGCTCAATAGCCTTAAACTTTTTCACTTTTACACGGAACTTTTTCTTCTGAGTGGTGTCTAAAGATTCAAATACCGAATAAAGGAGAAAAAAATAAATGTCTGAAAATTCAAAAGTTGCACCGAATATCAATGTCACACCGTTAATTGATGTCTTACTCGTTTTATTAATAATTTTTATGGTTATTTCACCACTCAAACCGTCTGCTTTCAAAGCAAGTATTCCAAGCGAATCGAAAAATAATTTGAAAGATACCCAAGCAGATCCTCGCACTCTAATCGTCTCCGTTAAATCTGATTTTTCGCTTGAAATCAATAATCAAAAGGACTTCGGAACCGTTGCTGAGCCGACTAATTTAATTTCTAAACTCTCGCAAACATTTAAAGAAAGAGAGGAAAACGGAGTCTTTCGGGATGGCACTAATGAAATTGAAAAGACCGTCTTTATCAAGGCTCCGCGAAATTTGCAGTATGGCGAAGTTGCCAAGGTTGTAGATGCCATCAAACAAGCCGGAGCCAGCCCGATAGGTCTCCAAATTGACAATTTAGAGTAATTTTTTAGCCATCCAAAAAGGTTTTGTGTTATACTTTTGGCAATTGGGTTGTGACGGTCAGCCCTTTAAAACACTCCTTCTTAAAATCTCGATTCGCGATGGTGAATTACTACAAAATCTTGAAAGTAACACCCAAGGCTTCAATGGCTGAAATAAAATCAGCCTATCGACGCTTGGCGCGAAAATTACACCCGGATGCCAGCAAATCAGCTAAAACCAGCGAAGATTTTGCCATTGTAGCCAAAGCGTATGAGATTTTGAGCAATCCGCATGAACGGGCGCAATATGATGTTCAATTGTCGCGCTCCAACGGTTCGATTCATACAACTGATTCGGTTTTTTATTCGGATAACCCACACGCCCAAAAGCTGCGGCAGATGGCGATTGAACGGCGTTATAACGAAATCGTGGATCGAATGATCAATGAAGAACGGAAAGAAACGATGGCATTACAGCAAGCCATTTTCCCGACTGTTGCGCTTTTTGTTTCTACTTTTTTCTTTGCTATTTTTAAGCCTTTGATCTGGAGTAATTCGGAAGTCATTGGAAAGATTGTGTTGTTGACGCTTTTCGCCGTTAGTCTGTTGCATATAGTTCGCCGCTATCGCTCAAGTTTTGAGCATTATACATACGACGCAGACGATTTGCACGAATCAATTTTTGAAGAAGTAACCGAGAAACCTTATTCAAGATTTTCAGCAATTGCTTTTTTATTGATTGGAATTGGAATTAGTCTTGGGATCGGGCTTTTTATCGGCAATTATCTGGAAATGTTTATTGTCTCAATGGATCCGAAATTATTCTCGCCGACACTGCAACCGGAAATTGCTTTTTATCCACCAATTGTCGTTTTATTGGTTGATGTAATGCATAATTTGGTTTCGAGATTCGAATAAAAGTTCCGCAACTTGACATTCGTCTAATGAAATTTTAGAATTTATGTTTTCCCTAATGGAAGAAAAACTAACTTATTGAGTGAATTAAAAATCAGAAATTATGCCAAATCATAAATCAGCCGAAAAACGCGTCAGACAAAACGAAAAACGCCGCAATATCAATCGCAGCAATCGCGCTCGCGTTCGCACCCAGATTAAAAAACTTCGCGCAGCCTTTACCGCCGGAGATAAGAATCTCAGTCAAGAGTTGTTAAACCCAACTGTTTCAATAATTGACAAAGCAGTTAACAAAGGACTTTTGCATAAAAATACCGCAGCTCGTTACAAATCGCGTTTAACCGCGCACGTCAACGGAGTAGCCTAAAAGTTTCTCACTCATAGTTTTTCTCCTTTTACTAAGGTAAGAACAATTACTTGTTCTTACCTTTTTTGTGTCTTACGAAGTTAATTCAACAACCAGCATTTCGATTTGCATTCGTGGGGTGCCTTTTGAGGTTTTGATAGCTAGGTCGCTCTCGGCAATTCGTTGCAAACTCCAGGAAAGTTTATCGCCGTCAGCGCGGCGGGCAATAGCCAAAAAATCTTCTTGTTTGTGATACGGCAATCCGATCACCCGCGCAACTTCTTTTCTATCAAGCCCTTGCCGCATCAATTCTTTGGCTAAAAATAAACGATGGAAATTATTAGCAATCAAACCAAGCAACATCAAAGGTTCTGCACCATCATCCAAAATCTTTTTCAAAACCTGCAATGATCGATTTCGGTTTTTATTTAAAATATGATCGGTCAGATCAAAATTTGAAAGTTCGCGCGAGTTCGGCACCAGTTTTTCGACCAATTCATGGGTAATAATTAAATCAGGTAAAGCGGCTGTGGCTAATTTTTCGATTTCAGTCGTCAATTTTAAGACGTTATTACCGACCAAATTAACTATTTCACGCAAAGCATTGTCATCCGCCTGAACATTTAATTCTTTTGTTTTCCCTTTTGCCCAGCCTAATAGTTCAAATTCAGAAAGGTTGGTAAATTCAACCGAGACACAATTATCCAGCAATAGTTTCGAAATTTTCCGACGCTTATCAATTTCATCAGCAATAAAAATCACTACCGAACTTTCGGCTGGTCGGTTTAGATATTTAACTAGAACATCTTCATATTCTTCTTTGATATTGTCTTTATTTGAGGTCGCACCAACTTTAACATCAATAATTTTCACCACGCGACGCGACGAAAGCATCGGTAATTGTTCGGCAGAAGAAATGGCGTGAACAAAATCCGTTTCAGTTAAACTGAATTCCATCTCGTTAAACTCACGCAATTGAGAATCTTGTAAAGCTATATCACAAATAGTTTTAGCGGCTAAATTACGCAAATATTTTTCCGCACCGAAAAGCAGATAGAGTGGTTTAATTTCACCTTTTTTTAATTGATTGCGTAAGTCTTCGCGTGAAAGTATTTGCATAATAATTGCCACAAAAGGCACAAAAAGCACAAAATTTACTTTAATTTAAAACAGGTTTGATAAGAAGCAATTAAAGCACAAAAAGTGTTTACTTTTGTTAATTTTGTGCTTTTTGTGGTTATTTTCTTTTAACCCAATTCCTAATTCAAAACATACTTTTTGATTTGCATTGTTGACGCACCGAAATTTATCAATAACCCGTGTTCGATTTTTGAAGAGCGTAAATACCCTAAAATTTGTGCAACATGCTCATCTGCCAAAGTTTTACAAGCCTTTAATTCAACAATCAAGCATTTTTCAATAAGCAAATCTGCAAAGTATTCACCAACAATCGTTCCGTCTTCATCAAAAACTTTTAATGGAACTTGCTGTTCCACAATAAGTCCTGCTTTCTTTAAGCGATGTGCTAGCGCATTTTCATAAACTTTTTCTAAATGTCCGTGCTTATGATAATTATGAATTGAAAAACTTGTTTCTCTTATCAAATTACAAAGGCGAAGAATTTTTTCATCAAACATCATTATTTACTCCTATGGGGGCAGTAAATATCTTTTTTGTGTTTTTTGTGCTTTTTGTGGCTATTTTTTTCCTTCTTTAACGCCTAAACCGTTTATCATTGCGGAAACAACCGATTCGGCAAAGGCTCGCGCCATTCTTTCAACGGCAGGATCTTCTTCATTAAAAAATGAGCGCGGATCATTAGAAAATTCAAAGGAGTCACGGAAAATAAAATTTTGATTGTCGTAAATCACTTTGTTTTGTTCTAAATCCCGCACCGTCACGGCACCGACAATTGTCACTTCATAGACCCGAGCGCGACCGTCTTTATCTAACAAAACTCCAGAAAAATTAAAGTCGCGAATATTTCCTTCGATTACTGCATCGGCTCCGCCACGTCCACTTTGCACTTTCAAACCGTGTCCGCGTTTAATAATCTCTTTCATTACGGCTTCGGTAAAACGCGATTCAACTCGATAACGCAGCCCTTTGGCTTCAAATTGAAATGCCGGAACTGCAATGGTCTTTATATTTTTCGGTAATCCCGAATTAGTAACGGGCTTGTAACATTCCTTAAAGCCCGAAACCCAAAGTAAAACTAAAATAATTGCGATAAATTTAATGCTTTTCATAACTACTTAACTAATTTTCGCCCTCTTTTTCTAAAAAGCCAAATTCCTAACAAAACTAAAATGAGTGGAATCCCGATGAACACCAAATATCCCAAAATGGTAAAACTTTTGGATATTCCATAAATACTAAAATCAATTGAGCCGCCATTGCTTCCCGCATTTGGAGTAACCCTTCGACCGGTTATCATTTTTAGAATATTCCCTTCGCGCTCCAGACGATAAGTTGGATACGACCAGCTTGCCCTTTCAGAGTCTTTAATAACATCAGAAAAAGAATGCTGAACTAACCTAATTACTCCTTCAATCTTACTTTTACTGATCAATTCGCCTAATTTATCTTGTTGCTCAAAAGTGAGCTCATCGCCAAAATCTTTAAGGCTTTTTTTAGGAATTGCCAACACTGTTCCTCTGCTGTATCTGACTCCGCCGCCATAAGAAGGAATTGTAGTGGTGTCCTTGCTTTTTAATTTTATTTCTCTGCAGTCACCGCTGAAATCTATAAAAAAGCGATAATCCGACAAATCTTCTTTAGTTTCAATAATTAAATCGGAGCTAACCTTAGAATATCCTGCATCAGGTGCAATATCGGCTTTTGTTATTGCCACGAAAAGAAAAAGCATCACTAAACTTATCAAACTTTTTTTGAACATTTTTTACCTTTATGATTGAGATTTACGAAACACAAAAATGCCTCCGGTCAAAAAGAACAAAGATAGAAAAACTCCACCCACCGCACTATTTTTATTATTTTCGGCGTAGGTTTCTTCCTCATTAAAATCAAAAAGGGACGAGACTTTTTTCTTAACTGTAGTTTTTTTCTTAGGCGACATTTGGAGAGTATTGTCTTTACGAATGATTACATAGTTTTTAGAGGAATTACCTCCGCTCCCCTTTACCGTTTGGGTAAAAGTATGCGCACCCAATTCAATAATGCCTTCGATCTGTTTAGTTCTAATTGATTCACTTAAACTATTTAACTGTTCATAAGTTAATTCTTTGCCGAATGCTTCCAAATTTTTCCTAGGAATAGCTATTAAATCACCGCTCGTGTATCTTGCTCCGCCCCCAATCGGAGGAATACTGGTTTTGCCGTTACTTTTTACTTCGACCTCGCTCAAAGCACCGGAAAAATCAAAAAAGAATCTGTAGTCCGATAAATCTTCATTTGTTTCGATGACGCAATTTACTCTGATTTTGCTATAGCCTTTGGGCGGAGGAATATCTGCTTTTATAATAAAAGTAAAAAACAACAAAGTAACTATCATCATTAACATTTTCTTAAACATTCTCATTTCTCCCGGATTTTATGGCTTCTGCCACTTTAATAGTTTCAATCGATGCTTTGACATCATGAACGCGAATAATTTTTGCGCCGTTAAAAACTGCAATCGCAATACTCGAAAGGCTGCCAATCAATCTTTTTTCTGCATTTGGCTCATCTAAAATCTTTCCGATAAAAGATTTGCGGGAAGTTCCGACCAACATCGGATAACTTGGAAATTCAACAATGAGTTTATCCAACTTTGCCAACAACTCCAAATTTTGTTCAAAAGTTTTACTGAACCCGATTCCAATATCAAGCGCAATCTGATTATCTTTAACTCCAAATTCTTTTGCTTTTTCGATACTCCAGCGAAAGCCATTCGTAACTTCTTGCGAAATATCTGTCACAGGTGGTTGTCGGTGCATCGTCTCAAATTCACCGCGTAAATGCATCAAAACTAAACCTGTCTTAAATTTAGAGGCGATTTTGCCGATTTGTTCATCAAATCTTAATCCGGAAACATCGTTAATAATTTCTGCCCCCGCATTGACGGATGCTTCAGCAACTTCCGATTTGCTTGTATCAATCGAAATCGGAACTGAACAGCGTTTTGTAATCGCTTCGATAATTGGCACAACCCGCTGAATTTCCTCTTCTGCGGAAACTCTGGCAGAATTTGGGCGGGATGATTCTCCACCAATATCGAGAATATCTGCACCTTCGGAAATAAGCTTTTCTGCCTGGAATAGTGCGGAATCAATTTGGTTAAACTTTCCGCCATCGGAAAATGAATCAGGCGTGATGTTCAAAATCGCCATTACCAAAGTTTTGTCTAGTGAAAGTTGTCGTTTAGAAGTTTGCCAAAATTCCATAACTTAACGCTAGAAATAAAAAAAGCAAAAGTAAAGTCGAAACTCACTTTTGCCTTTTTACTTTTACTTTTTACTTTTTACTACGCCGTCGCCGGTGGAGTAATCGGTGGTAAAATCGGTTTTTTGAATGAACTAACTGCGCTTTCATCAGTTGTTTGCGGTGTTCCGCCCTCATCCGAAGTTGGTGCACCGCCATCGTCATCAACTGTCATTCCGGCAACCACCCGACGGATTTGAATTGCATCAAGCGTTTCAAATTCCAATAGAGCTTCTGCCAGACGAATCATCGCATCTTTGTTATCGGTAATCAGTTTGACCGCGCGGTCATATTGCTCAGAAATAATTCTTCTTACTTCTATGTCAATCTTAATCGCGGTGTCTTCTGAATAATCACGATGCTGGCTGATTTCGCGTCCTAAAAAGATTTGCTCTTCTTTTTTGCCAAAGGTCAGCGGACCTAGATCCGACATTCCGTATTCGCAAACCATTGAACGGGCAAGTTCAGTCGCACGTTCAATATCATTTGACGCACCAGTTGTGATTTTATCCGCTCCCAAGAAAATATCTTCGGCAATCCGTCCGCCCATGAGCATTGAGATTTGTCCCAAAAGATATTCTTTGGTGTAACTGTGTTTATCGCCTTCGGGCAAAGATTGTGTCACCCCGAGAGCCATTCCACGCGGAATGATTGTCACTTTATGAACCGGATCAGCCGATGGAATTTTCAAACCGATCAAAGTATGTCCGGCTTCGTGATAAGCAGTAATTTTCTTTTCGGCATCGGAAATCACCATTGAACGGCGTTCCGCACCCATCAAAACTTTGTCTTTAGCAAGTTCAAAATCCACCATCGTCACAACTTTTTTGTTGTAACGAGCGGCGTTCAAAGCTGCTTCGTTGACCAAGTTTGCCAGATCCGCGCCTGTAAATCCGGGAGTTCCGCGAGCAATCACGCTCACATCGACACCTTCGTCCAGCGGAATTTTTCGGGTATGAACTTTCAAAATTCCTTCGCGTCCACGAATATCAGGTCTGCCAACTACAACCCGGCGGTCAAAACGTCCGGGACGCAACAACGCCGGATCAAGCACGTCAGGACGGTTGGTTGAAGCAACGAGGATAACTCCATCGTTCGATTCAAAACCATCCATTTCAACTAACAATTGGTTTAAGGTTTGCTCACGTTCATCATGTCCGCCGCCGAGACCTGCGCCGCGATGTCTTCCGACCGCATCAATTTCGTCAATAAAAATGAT